>JABMRL010000168.1 GCA_013202615.1 Dehalococcoidia bacterium | reverse complement strand
GGGGAGGATGTCCGGGAGGGGCTGACCGCTATCATCAGTGTCAAGATACGCGAGCCACAGTTTGAAGGCCAGACCAAGGGCAAACTGGGCAACATTGAAGTCAAGAGCCATGTGGAGAGCGTGGTTGGGGAAGGGCTTTCCAGCTACCTTGAAGAGCACCCGGACGAAGCGAAAAGGATAATTGAAAAGTGCGCGACCTCTGCCAGGGCACGGGAAGCCGCTCGCAAAGCCCGCGATTTAATCATCAGGAAGAGCAGCCTTGATACCGGCACGCTACCCGGTAAGCTGGCGGACTGCTCGGAGAAGAACCCCGCCCACTGTGAACTGTATCTGGTGGAGGGCGACTCTGCCGGTGGTTCGGCCAAGCAGGGACGGAACCGCCGCTTCCAGGCGATACTGCCGCTGCGCGGCAAGATTTTAAACGTGGAAAAGGCTCCGCCGGATAAAATGCTCGCCAGCGAGGAAATCCGCATTATCATCACCGCCCTGGGGGCAGGCCTTGGTGATGACTTTGACGCTACCAGGCTCCGCTACCATCGTGTCATCCTGATGACTGATGCCGACGTGGACGGCTCACACATACGCACGCTGCTGCTCACCTTCTTCTTCCGCCACATGCCCGGACTCATCGGTGGTGGCTACCTCTACATCGCTCAACCGCCGCTCTACCGTTTAAAGGCGGCAAAAGACCAGCGCTGGGTCTATTCAGAGCAGCAGAAGGAAGATACAATGCGGGAATTGAAGGGCGCCAGGAAGGTAGAGGTGCAGCGCTATAAAGGCCTGGGTGAGATGACCCCTGAGCAGCTCTGGGAGACGACCATGAATCCGGATAGCCGCACTTTGCTTGGAGTGAGCGTTGAAGATGCCGTTGAGGCAGACCACATCTTCCACGTGCTGATGGGTGGGGAGGTCCCGCCGCGCAAGGCGTTCATTCAAGCACACGCCAAGAGCGTGCGCAACCTGGATATCTAGGGTAGCGAACCATGCTTCCCCTGAATTATGGAGAAAAACTCCGCCCGGCTGGCCGCTTTGCGACTGAAAATACCCCTGATGGCCGACGTAACGACGTTGGCGCCCGGTTTCTTGATGCCGCGCATAATCATGCAGAGGTGCTCCGCCTGAATAACCACCGCCACCCCTGCCGGTTTAATGGCCTCCATGATGGTATCGGCAATCTCAGTGGTCATTCTCTCCTGGAGCTGGGGTCGTCTGGAGATTACCTCCACCACGCGGGCCAGCTTGCTGATGCCGACGATTCTGCCTTCTTCATTGGGGATGTAGCCGATGTGGGCCACGCCGTAGAAGGGCAGCAGATGGTGCTCGCACATCGAGTAAAACGGGATATCCCGCAGCACCACCATCTCACGGTGGCCGAGCTCAAACCCGACCTTCAACTCCTCCCGCGGGTCCTGCTTCATACCGCCGAAAAGCTCGGCATACATCTCGACGACGCGTTCCGGCGTATCTAATAAACCTTCTCGCTTCGGGTCTTCCCCTATGGCTTCTATAATGTCCTTAATCGCCTTTCTGATTTTGGCCTCGTCAAACATCATCGCCTCCTGAAACGGGCTGGTTATCCCCAGCCCAGCGCTTTTTCCACCTCCGCGATATCAGCCGGCAGCTTGAGGAAGGGCGGGGCGTCTTTCAGAGCGGTATCGGTATCTTTCAGCCCGGTGCCGGTGATTACGCAGACAATTCTTTTCCCGGAAAAATCCCTTCCCTGCCGGGAAAGTTTGACCAGTCCGGCAACGGAAGCCGCCGATGCTGGCTCGCCAAATATGCCGGCTCTGGTGGAGAGAAGCTTTTGCGCAGCCATGATTTCCGCATCGCTGACCGTGTCGATGATGCCACCGGATTCATCACGCGCGGCTACCGCTTTTTGCCAGCTGGCCGGGTTGCCGATGCGTATCGCCGTGGCCACCGTTTCCGGCTTTTCAATGGGATGCCCGTGAACGATGGGCGCGGCACCTTCCGCCTGGAATCCCATCAGCACCGGCTTTAGACTGGCCTTCCCGAGTTCCTGGTATTCCTTAAAACCCTTCCAGTAGGCCGTAATGTTACCGGCATTGCCTACGGGGATGAACAGGTAGTCAGGGGCGTCGCCCAGGATATCAATGATTTCAAAAGAAGCCGTCTTCTGCCCTTCGATGCGGTACGGGTTAACGGAGTTCACCAGTATGACCGGGTGCTTCTCGGTAAGCTCGCGTACAATCTGCAACGCCTGGTCAAAGTTACCGTCGATGGTCAGGATTTTGGCGCCGTAGACAATCGCCTGCGCCAGCTTGCCGAGGGCGATTTTGCCCTCGGGCACAACAATGATTGCCGTCAGGCCGCAGTAGGCAGCGTAGGCAGCGGCAGAGGCGCTGGTATTTCCTGTGGAGGCGCACATGATGGCCTGGCTCTTCTCTTCAATTGCCTTGGCCACGGCCACGACCATGCCCCGGTCCTTGAATGAGCCGGTGGGATTGCACCCTTCCAGTTTGAAGTAGAGCTCCCCACAGCCGATTTCCTTCGCCAGCGGGTCGCACCTGACGAGCGGGGTATCTCCTTCCCCCAGAGAAAAGAGCGGCGTTTTGGGAGTGACGGGGAGGAGGTCTTTGTATTTGTAAAGGACGCCTGTTTTCACCATCGAACGGAACTCCTGATTTGAATTTCGGCTAAATTTCTTCCACGCGGATGAAGTTGCTTATCTCCCTGACCGCCTCGAGCTGTTCAATATGATGCAAAGCCTGCTGCATCGCTTTTTCAGTCGATGGGTGGGTGGTCAGGACGATTTCCGCCGTCTGGGCGGTGTCATCTGTTTCCTTCTGAATCGCCGAGGCGATGCTTATCATGTTATCACCCAGTATTTTTGAAATCTGGGCCAGCACGCCGGGACGGTCGGCGCAGCTCAACCGGAGATAGTACTGGGTCTCAATCTCATCCATGGGCTTGAGCCGTTTGCCTGACTCCGGTTTCCACTTCAGCCGGTTGCCCACGCCGGAGATGATGTCCTGTGCCGAGGCCACGACATCGGCGACCACGGCGCTGCTGGTAGCCAGCGGACCGGCCCCCTGCCCGTAGAAAAGCACCTTGCCGATGAGGTCGCCTTCAACCAGAATGCCGTTGTAGACGCCGTCGACCTTGGCCAGAAGCGAGTCCTCCGGGATGAAAACCGGGTGTACCCGGACTTCAATGGAGTTATCAACGCGTTTGGCAATGGCCAGGAGTTTAATGGCAAAGCCCAGTTCCCGGGCGTAGCGGAAATCGCGGCTGCCGATACGGGAAATACCTTCCCGGTAAATGTCTTCCGGCTTGACCACGGTCTGAAAGGCCAGTGAGGCCATGATGGCCAGTTTGTAATTGGCGTCAATGCCCTCGATGTCATTAACGGGATTGGCCTCGGCATAGCCCAGCTCCTGGGCGCTCTTCAGTGCCGTGGGGAAGTCGATGCCCTCACGCGCCATGCGGGTGAGGATGTAATTGGTCGTCCCGTTGATGATGGCGTAAATGCCGGTTATATCATTGGCCACCAGGTCATGCTTGAACGGCGTAATCAGCGGGATGCCGCCGCCGACGCTGGCCTCGTAGCGCAGTCCAACCATGTGTTGCTGGGCCAGTGCCTGCAGTTCGGCACCGTGCTTGGCCATGACTTCCTTGTTTGAGGTTACCACGTATCTGCCGCTGGTGATTGACCGTTTCAGGAAATCCCGGGCCGGGTTCTCGCCACCGATTGCCTCTACTATAATGTCGATGCCCGGTTCATTGAAAAACTCGTCATCGTCCGTGGTGAAAAGGGCGGCGGGTATTTCTTTAGCCAGTGGCCTCTTCAGGTCTTCGGGCAGCACTTTTACCTTGCGCAGGACCAGGGAGCAGCCAGCCTGCTCGGCGAGCATTTCTGCTTTTTCCGTCAGGACCCTGACCACCTGCCCCCCGATTATTCCCAGTCCCATCAGGCCGATGCCAATGCTTCTCTTTTCCATGCCACCTCTTACCTCGCTACTTGTTTTAGCCTCTGGCTGCCTGCTCAATCGCCCAGGATTTTTTCTCAGCATCAAGGGAGTTAATGATTTCGTTGCCCTCGTCGTCTAGCAGCGCTGCCACCCACTCATCAAAGGCTTTGGTCTTCAGGTAGTCCCTGTATTCGGTATCGATGCGCCTGTCGGCATCCTGGGCAGGAATCTCTATCAGCCAGTAACCGCCCTTGGTCGTTACCGTTTCATCACGCAGCGGCTCGCTCATCACGCCCGGTTCCGTTTCCGAAGCATGGGCATATTCATCAACCACCGGTTCCATCTCGCCCGGTGAAACCAGGTATTCCCCTTCGTTGGAGGCAACGCCTTGCATCTGGGAATATTCTACCGCCAGGGGACCCCACTCCTCTCCAGCTTCCAGTTGACGTTTGATTTTTTGTGCGTCTTTTTCGCTGCTGAAGAGCATTACCTGAATATGGGTTTCTTCTTCCTCTTCATCCCTGTCCAGGACCTTGACCAGCCAGTAGCCGACCCATTTCTGGGCTTCGTCATCGTAAATTGGCTGGCTCAATTCCCCCACCCTGTGACTGAAAATATCATCGACAATTGAAGTCTGCAACATCTCTTGCAGAATAACTCTGGGTACCCAGCCCAGGTCGCCCCCTCTACTTCTGGAAATTGGCTCAAGGCTCAACTCTTCGGCAAGTTCGCCGAAGTCTTCTCCGTCTTCCAGCCGGCTCCTGATGTCCAGAGCCTGTGATTCGCTCTCTAGCATCATTGCCATGACCTGTCTCTGTTCGGCAAACAGGGGTACCTGGGAGTCAAAATGTGCATCCAGCAAGCGGTCGGTTAATAACTGCTGCCTGATTAGGTCACGATAGACGTCTTCATCAGGCAGGTCGTTTTCTCTGATTTCCTTTACAACGTCTTCGTCGGCGATGCTGAACCCAAGTTCCAGGGCGCCCTGTCTGAGGAGTTCATAGCGCTGTATATTTTGCAGGGCGCTATCGGCAACAAATGAGAGGTCAGATACCGAATGATAAGCGCCTTCCAGTTTCAGCATTTCCACATAATAATCCATGGCGAACTCAGTGCCATTCACCTTGATGACCGTCTCTCGCATTGGCTTGAACTGGCCGAGATACCAGCCAACGCCCACGACAGCAAGCGCCAGAACGATGACGAAGATGCCCGACGCCAGGATTATGCGCTGTCGTTTTTTCTGCCGCTCCCAGCGTGAAATCTGTCGCGGCGTCAGTATATGCTGTGGTTTCTCCGGTTTTTTCTTGGACAAGTCTACACCCTTCTTTTCATCAGAATAGCGAAATACTCTTATATTTATAACGTAAAAGCGTTATCTTTTCAAATGTGAATCGGGACCGTCTCTACAGGCAACCGTATCGACGATGCATTAATCTACATCAGACAATATATTTTAGCGCATCTGCAACAGAATTTTAATGGC
Organism: Dehalococcoidia bacterium; assembly: GCA_013202615.1. GTDB lineage: Bacteria > Chloroflexota > Dehalococcoidia > Dehalococcoidales > RBG-16-60-22 > E44-bin89. The sequence continues at coordinate 3,697 of JABMRL010000168.1, read as the reverse complement.
TGATTAACCGCGGTAAGACGCTTGTAAATGGTTTTGAGGACGGATACTGCCATAGCTCTGAATCCGTATGTGAAGCAGCATTGACAACGATGGCTAGGCGGCCCGTACCTGACATACTTGACATTTGATAGTTGGCGAATTAGTATTGCTTATGTAAAACGAATTGGAACATAGCCGGGAAAATAGCGGAGGGATATTACGGCATGTTTAAATTGCTTGGGCGAAAGCGTGGAGAAAAGGGCGCAGGACCTGCGCAGGTTGAAGAAAACCAGAGGGATGAGGCCGTTGTGGATGAAGGAAACGGAGAACGGCTGGTTGAGAAGGTCGGTGACCTTGTGGAGCAGCATGGCGTTTCGTCTGCGGCTTCAGTCCGGTCCATCATCAAGGCGGCGATTAGTAGCGCCGAGCAGATTGTTGACAGCGTGAAAACGCAGGTGGTGGTGGAGGCCCGGCAGGAAGCGGCGAAAATCATTACTGAGGCCAAGAATGAGGCGGATAAGATAAATGGGGGTAAGGCGCCGCTTCAGGAAGAGGCTGCGGAAGAAATAATTGCCGGGAGCCAACCGGTTGCCGAAGATAGAACGGATGAGCCGGTCATTACTGAAGAAGATGCGGTTGCGTTGAAAGAGGAAGAGGCGATTCAAATCCAGGAGAAAATTGAGGAGCCGGTGGCCGAAGAGACCGCCCCGCAGGAGGAAGAGACCGCTGCCACAGAGACTGTGGCCGGGGAAGCTTTGGCCGAAGAGGCTGTAGCCGAAGAAAAGGGGCCGGAAAAGGCCGGTAAGAAAGAATGGAAAGCACCGAAGAAACAACACGGAAGGGTCGCCACCATGGAAGAAAGCCGGTCTCTGTATACCGGAGAGGTTGATTTATCCGTTGAGGTGCCGGTTGAGCCAACGATGGTAGCCAGTCTGTATAGCTACCTGCAAACCACACCCGAAATAAAATTTGTCCGCACCACAGGTTCCTGGAACAAGGGAAGCACCATAACCGTAGTGCTGGATAAGCCCATTCCTTTGATTTCGGAGCTCGCCTCCAGGCTGCCTGAGGCGGATATTTTACCGGAACGACCTGATGTAAGCGGTCATGTGAGGGATAGAAGAGGAATGCGGAGAATCAGCATTTCCCTGAAGGATTAATAGCATTCCCGTCATAATCAGAAAGAGCCCCGGGTTGAAGGATATCTGATTATCACTTTCAGGTATGGTGTGAGGAGAGGCAAATGGAATCACCGGCGAAAAGCGTAAAAAAAGACCTTCTTGGTATTCTCACGGAAGCGGGAATCATCAACGACGAGCAATTACAGCGCATCGAGGACCTGCAGCATAAGACGGGTGAAAGAGTAGAACACATCCTTCTTCAGCAGAGAATGGTAACCCAGCAGCAACTGGCCTTTTTTACCAGCCTGCAGCTGGGAATACCGTTTGTCAACCTGAGGAGAGAAAGCATAAAGGCCGATGCGGTGAAATTGATTCCTGAATCTGTGGCCAGGAAATACGGCATAATACCGGTGGCTCAGAAAGACGGGACCATTATAATCGCCATGGAAGACCCCAAGGACATTGAGGCGATTGAAGACCTGACGGCGATAACCATGAAAAAGATTGAGCCGGTTATCAGCACAGCTCAGGACATTCAGGAAATGATCGACCTCAACTATCGCATCGGTGGTGAGCTTGAGGAACAGCTAAGTCAGATTCCGACGCGGTATCGTGGCGGTGCTGGGCTGAGAGAAGCCCGGGTTTCATCGGAAACAATCGCACAGGCCCCGGTAGTGCGCGCTATCGACCTGCTGATAAAGCAGGCGGTGCGAGACCGGGCCTCCGATATACATGTCGAGCCGCAGGAGGAAAGGGTGCGCGTCCGCTACCGGATTGACGGCATTTTAAATGAGGTGATGGGTCTGCCGCTAAGCGTGCACGCACCTCTGATTTCCCGTGTAAAAATCATGGCCGGCTTGAACATCGCTGAGCGCCGCCGCTCTCAGGACGGCCAGATAACCTTTGACATGGGTGACCGTGAGGTGGATATCCGCGTGGCCACTTCCAACACCATATATGGGGAGATGGCGGTGATGAGAATACTGGACAAGACCTTTGCCTTCTTGCCCCTGCCGGAAATCGGTTTCATACCGGCAATACTGGAAAGATACCTGAAGATGCTGAAGACGCCTTTTGGCATGATACTGATAAGCGGTCCGACCGGTTCCGGTAAAACCACCACGCAGTATGCCTCGGTAAACACGCTTGACTCCGTTGGGCGCAAGATTATCACCATTGAAGACCCGGTGGAATATCATTTTGCCAATATCAACCAGATGCAGGTCAACCCGGCAGCCGGCGTCACCTTTGCCACCGGCCTGAGAGCCACCATGCGGCTTGACCCTGACGTGATACTGGTCGGTGAGATTCGCGATGATGAGACGGCGCAGATTTCCACCCAGGCAGCGCTTACCGGCCATCTGGTTTTATCTTCCGTCCACGCTAATGATACCGTGAGCACCATCATTCGGATGCTTGACCTTGGTATTGAGCCGTTCCTCATTGCCTCGGCGTTAGTCGGGGTCGTTGCCCAGAGAATGGTGCGACGCGTCTGCCCGTACTGTTCACAACCATCCGAGGTAGCCCCGGATGAACGGGAAGCTTATGAAGAGGAAATGGGGGAAAAACGCTCCGAATTTATTGTTGGCGTTGGCTGTAATTTCTGTGCTGGCACGGGCTATCTGGGTCGTACCGGCATCTTTGAAGTATTAGTAGCCACTGAGGCCATCCGCAGGATGATTGCCAGAGGCGCTGATGCCACTGAAATACGCAATCAGGCAGATAAAGAGGGCACGGTCTCACTGTGGCATGACGGAATGATGAAAGTTAAGGAAGGAATTACCACTCCTTTCGATGTCATGCGTAACGTTTTCTCGATAAGCAGCTAGGGAGGAACGATGGCGAGGATGGATGAGACGCCCAGACAACAGAGAGAAATTACCTTTCGCTATATAGCTACCACCAGACAGGGTAATCCGGTAAAGGGCAGTATCAAGGCGACCAGTGAGATAGCTGCGGAACGTCTCCTCATTACCCAGGGATACATCCCCGAGCATGTTGAAGCCGCACCATCTATGTTCAGCCTGGAAGAGGCTTTACCCAGCCTCTTCCGCATACAGCCCCGTGACGTTATCGTTTTCTCACGCCAGATGGCCACGTTACTGCGTTCCGGCATTTCACTGCTGCCGGCTATGGAAATCCTGCAGGGGCAGATAGCCAGCAGCCGCGCCTTTAATACCATTTTGGGAAGCATCGTCAATGATCTTGGTGCCGGCAGCTCATTTTCTCAGGCTGTAACCAAACACCCGAAGGCTTTCGATGAGATTTACTGCCGGTCAATCGCCGTTGGCGAGGAGACGGGTAGTCTGGAAACTGTTTTGCACCAGATGGCCGATTACATAGAACGTCAGCAGGGACTGACACAGAGGATAAAAAAGGCACTAACTTACCCGATAATGGTCATGTCCGCCGGCGTGGGCGTGGCCATCCTGATGATTACCGTGGTGATGCCCCAGATGATGGGTATGTTTACCGCGATGAGTGTGGAATTACCTTTGCCTACCAGGATACTCATCGGCATTACTGAGATATTCCAAAACTATACCCTTTACATTGTCGTCGGTGCGGCCGTGCTTTTTGCCGTAGGGCTCTGGATG
>JABMRL010000027.1 GCA_013202615.1 Dehalococcoidia bacterium | reverse complement strand
CCTGCCTCCATATCCATAATGATGACATCTTTTCGAGCCAGAAGCAGGTGGCTCATCAGCGCTTTGAGCAGCGTGTTTTCCGGGCAGTAACAGCCGGTACCCCCTTTCTTGATTCGCCCCATAACCATCAGCCGGATACCGTCAAGCTTCTGCCAGTACTTTTCCGGGAGGTCATCGACTTTTGGGTTAAGTTTGAAGTAGACTCCCGAGCGCCCCGGCTGCGTCTCCGTCCGCTCGGCGATGAGGTCTTTCATTTCGGAAATGGGGACAATGTCTTCGGGATGAGCAAAGCCAAGGGTGGCGGCAAGATTGGCATCGGGGTCGGCATCTATAGCGAGGACGGAATAGCCGGACGTAGCGAAGGTATGGGCGAGCAGGGATGTCAGCAGCGTTTTACCCACGCCGCCTTTACCGCTAATCGCAATCTTCATAATTTTATACGCAGTAGCTCTTGTATCTGGTTGCTCTGGGAGAATATATTTGCTATGTTGGGCCGATTTATCCCGCCGCCTATTATACTACCTTATTATTTATGGTGGCAAGGGTCAGAGATTTATTTTTAGCAAAAAGGGGGTATCAGACCGCCAGCGTGGAGAGGTGCTTTATTCTTTTCAGCATGTTGGGGTGCGTGGTGAAAATTTCCATTAACTTCTGGGATTTGCTCAGCTTTACGTCTTTCTGGCGCAGCGTCATGAGTTCGTCATAGTCAATGGTGCCGCTCATATCCAGGTCAATCTGAGAAAGCTCGTGTCCAATTACGGCCTTGAGTTCCTCCCTGTTGAGCAGTTTCATGATGCCCTGGGTCACGCAGACGCGGCCGTCACGCTGCGAGCGACCAAAGGCGAAGGCGTTCGGGATGCTGAGCTGCGATATGCCGACTCTGGGCTTGGGCAGCCCCGCCCTTTCCGCGAGTTCGGCTACCATCTGGTGCAGTTCCGGCGCCTCTTTTTCCGATACCCATTTTATCCGCATTGACCAGCCCACGATGGCCGGACTGATTAAATACTGAATTAAGAGGAAGCCGAAGCCGATAATCAGATAGGTTATGGCGCTGCCGGCACCCATCCAGGCACCGAGGCCAGTAATGACACCGTATAGAATGCCGAAAAACAGGGCGATGAGCAGGTACATCCTGGCTTGCAACCACATAGCAACCTCCTGTTAATATTGTATAAGATAGAGGACCATCTCACAATCGGCGGCCCGTTATCGCCGAGCTCCGGCCGGAAGTTAATTTGTTTTTAGGCTGCTTAAAAACTAAAATAAGACAGTGTGGTCAGGACGGCCACTGTTTTTCCAATACTGGTAAGTAAGGGGGCAGAAAATGGCAAAGAAACTGTATCCGGTATGTGCTCGCTGCACCAGGGTGGTCTGCTATCCGCAGATAAAATCGGGTGAAGAGCCGCCCATCGATGATGCGCCTGCGTTCTGTCCGATGAAGCTGATGCCCGAGTTAATTGAGAAGACAATTGCTGAATACGACCGGCCGGAGGTGAGGGAGTTTGCCCGTCTGGCCTCGGTACAGGAATTCGAGTGCTATGAGATTCTGCCGGAGGGCAGGCGCACCAAAATACCACGGGTTGAGGAGCTCATTCAGTTTTCCCAAAAGTGCGGCTATAAAAGACTTGGCATTGCCTTTTGTACCGGCCTGGCCAATGAAGCCCGCATCCTGACCGATATTCTGGAGAACAAGGGATTTGAGGTGGTTTCGGTGCGGTGCAAGGTAGGAGCTACTCCCAAAGAGAGAATCGGCATCAAGGAAGAAGAAAAGATACGGGGGCCCGGCTGGATGGAATCAATGTGCAGCCCCATCGTGCAGGCTGAGATACTGAACGCGGTCGAGGTAGACCTGGCTATTCTGCTGGGCCTCTGCATCGGGCACGATACCTTATTTATAAAGTACTGTCGGGTGCCGATGACGGTGATAGCGGTAAAGGACCGGGTCTTCGGCCATAATCCGCTGGCGGCGCTTTACCTGGCCAATACCGGGTACTATGGTCGCCTG
>JABMRL010000167.1 GCA_013202615.1 Dehalococcoidia bacterium | reverse complement strand
GGTAAGGCTTGAGGCTGAATTAGCCAAGAAAGCAGAAGAAATAGAGAGACTAAACAAGCTGGAGGCGGAGCGCGAGACCAGGGAAAAAGCAAAACGTGACGCCGAAGAAGTGAAGAAAGCCCAAGAAAAAGAGAAGCTGGCCAGGAAACAGGCCGAGGAAGCAGAAAGAAAAGCCAGGATAGAAGCAGAGCGCGAGGCCAGGGAAAAAGCAAAGCGTGACGCCGAAGAAGCTAAGAAAAAACCGGAAAATGAAGCCGATGAAGCTGCCAGAGAACAGGCAAAGCGTGAAGCTGAAGAAGCGAAGAAAGCCCAGGAAGAAGAGAAGCTAACCAAAGCAGAGGCGGAGAAACTGGCCAAGGAGCAGGACAGGGAAGCGGAAAAAATGTCGCGGCAAGAGGCCGAAAAGGAAAAGCAAATTACCTATAGCCTTGGTCAGATTGAAAAAGTCTGCGAAGAATTAAAAGCCGGAAAGATGGGCACTAAAGAAGCCTTAGATAAACTCAAGGATCTATCCGATAAAATACCGGAATAGTCAAGATTTTGTTTGCCCCGACAGGTTCAAGCCTCTTTTTCAGTAATCAAGCAGAAATACCTGTGTACTCAGGGGGAGGGTTGAAGGGTTGAGGGAAATCTTCGGCTGGGAGGCCGGCTGCTCTATTCCCATCTCTTTAAGAAAGCTGTCCACCGGTCCCAGTTCGCGTTTAAGTACCGGCGTTTTGTAGTGCATGGGGATAACCACTCTGGGCTCAATCTGGCGCAGCACCTCAGCTGCTGTGGAAGCGTTAATGGTGGCGCCTCCACCCACTGGGAGGAGAAGTACGTCCACATCGTCAATTTCCTCCACCTGCTCCGCGGTGAGTACATGGCCCAGGTCTCCGAGATGACATACCGTGATTCCGTCAATCTCTATCAGGTAGACAGTATTTTTCCCCTTTTCTTTCCCTCCATCGGCATCGTGAAAGGTGGCGATGCCGATTATCAGGACACCTTTAATTTCATATTCTCCGGGACCGTTGATTATCTTTGGCTCGCCACCTATGCCCTCATCATAAGAATGGGAATGATGCTGATGACTTATCGTGACAATGTCAGCTGTCGGTTTACCGAGAGTGTAGCCTAAATCCGGCGGAAAGGGGTCGGTGACTATGGCAGCCTGTTTGCCTCTGAGGCGAAAACACGAATGGCCCAACCAGTTAATATCCATCCTGCCAAATATATCACAGGCAGGCCTTACGGTCAAGGAAGAAACCATCACGATGTCTGCCCATTAAACTTGACAATTTAAAGGTAAAATGCTAAATTATAAGAGATTAGCACTCTCGAGCTTAGAGTGCTAATCGGAGTTAAAAATGATATCGCCGCGTTCGGAAACCATACTGAACCTGATTGTGTCAAAGTATATTGACCAGGCAGTGCCGATACCTTCCCAGAGCATTGCCCAGGAACCAGCGCTAGGAGTGAGCTCCGCCACCATCCGCAACGAGATGTCGCGCCTGGAAAACGAGGGGTACATAATCCGCGCCCACCACTCCGCCGGCAGTGTGCCTTCGGATAAAGGCTACCGCTTCCATGTGGAATCGCTCAAAGATATCTCGCTTTCTGAATCGGAGCAGCGGCTGTTCAGCCACCTTTTCCACCAGGTTGAACGGGACCTGGAGAAGTGGTTGAGCCTGGCGGCCACTCTTCTGGCCCAGCAGGCACAGAACATGGCAGTCATCACCACTCCCCGACCGGCGGGCTGTCGGTTCAAGCACATGGAACTGCTGTCCCTGCAGGACACTACGGCGCTTATGGTTCTTGTCCTCCACGGCGCCAGAGTTAAGGAGCAATTAATCACCTTTGACGAGGCCGTTCCACAGTCAAGCCTGACCATTATAGCCAATAAGTTCAATGCCGCGTTCTCAGGGCTGCACCGGGAACAAATCATGGAAAAAGAAAACGAGTTTTCCCCGACTGAGGAACAAATAAAGGATGTTTTAAGCCGTACGATGCAGGACGATGATGAGCAAGAATATGAAGACCCTTATCTGGATGGATTTCATTTCATGCTCGGTCAGCCCGAGTTCACACGCAGCGATAGAATGCGCGGTCTCATGGAACTGGTGGAAAAGCGCCGCCTTATCAAGACAATCATTCCGAAAGAGCTGGAAAGCCAGAAGGTTACCGTTACCATCGGCAGGGAAAACGAGGACGAAACCTTTCACAGCTACAGCATCGTGACCGGCAAGTACGGTATCTCCAACGAGGCGGTGGGCACGGTCAGCGTTCTTGGCCCCACCCGAATGCCTTACGCACATACCATTCCCTCTGTTAATTATCTGTCTAAGATATTGAGCGATTTGATGTCTGGACTCTACTGAAGCCGTCCGGCGATTTCGTGACTTAAGTCATAGGCGAATTTCAAGGAATAAAGTAAGATAGATTATGATGTCATCGGAAGCAGAAGAAAAGCCGAACATAGACACGGCACCAGAGCTCGCTGAAAGCGAGGATATGGAAAGCCTGCGGCAGGAACTGGCTGAGGAACAGGCAAAGGCGGAAGTTAACCTGGCCGGCTGGCAGCGTGCCCAAGCCGACTTCACAAATTTCAAGCGGCGCAGCGAGCAGGAGCGAGAGGAATTCATAAGATTTGTCAATGCCGGCCTCTTGCTCGAACTATTACCAGTCCTGGATGACCTGGAGAGAGCACTCGAGCACGTGCCGGCAAAACTGTCCGGCGCCGCCTGGGTAGACGGCGTCAAACTCATTTATCGCAAATTCAGCGCCGTGCTGGAAGCGCAGGGGCTTACCCAGATTGAAGCGCTGGGGGAACCATTTGACCCCAACCTTCACGAAGCGGTGAGACAGGAGAAAGGCAGGGAAGGAATCATTATAGAGGAAATACGCAAGGGTTACCAATTGCATGACAAAGTTGTCCGCCCAACCATGGTTGTGGTGGGCAATGAAGAAGACTTAGACATGGATAAGGAGGACGAATAATATGGGAAGAGCTGTTGGCATTGACCTTGGAACAACGATGAGCGAAGTGGCGGTGATGCAGGGCGGCGAGCCGGTGGTCATACCATCGGCCGAGGGCGGCAACCTTATCCCATCGGTAGTGGCCGTAAGCAAGACCGGAGAACGTCTGGTCGGACAGATCGCCAGGCGCCAGGCTATCGTCAACCCGGATAATACCATCTACAGCATAAAGCGATTTATGGGGCGTAAATGGGGAGAGCCCATCGGGCGCGAGCTACCCGTGGAAGAGGACGCCAAGCGCAAGACCTACTCGGTAACTAAAGGCAAGAACAACGAAGCCACGGTGAAGATGGGAGACAAGGAGTACCGGCCCGAAGAGATTTCCGCCATGATTCTGCAGAAAATAAAGGCGGATGCCGAGGCTTACCTCGGCGAACAGGTGACCGATGCCGTTATCACCGTCCCCGCCTATTTTAACGACGCGCAACGACAGGCTACCAAGGATGCCGGCACCATCGCCGGACTGAACGTGCTGCGTATTATAAACGAGCCCACGGCGGCATCGCTGGCCTACGGTCTTGACAAGAAGGGAGAGGAGTCGATTGCCGTCTATGACCTGGGCGGCGGTACCTTTGACATCTCAATCCTCGAAATCGGCGAGGGTACTTTCCAGGTCAAATCAACTGCCGGGGATACCCACCTCGGTGGCGATGATTTCGACCAGCGCGTTATGGACTGGCTCAGTGACGAGTTCAAGCGCGACCAGGGAATCGACCTCAAACAGGACAAGATGGCATTGCAGCGCCTGAAGGAGGCTGCCGAGAGGGCGAAAGTCGAGCTCTCCACCGTCCAGCAGACAGAAATCAACCTGCCCTTCGTTACCGCAGACGCCAGCGGCCCGAAACACCTGAGCTATACGCTCACGCGGGCCAAGCTGGAGCAGCTGGTTATGGACCTGGTGGAGAAGACCCTGGGCCCGTGCAAACAGGCAATGGAAGATGCCGGCAAGACAAATGCGCAAATTAATGAGGTCATCCTCGTCGGCGGGCAGACCAGAATGCCCCTGGTACAGGAAAAGGTGAAGCAGTTCTTTAACAAGGAGCCACATAAGGGGGTGAATCCGGATGAGGTCGTTGCCATCGGGGCGGCGATTCAGGCCGGCGTGCTCAAGGGCGAGGTGAAAGAAGTCCTGCTGCTTGACGTTACCCCGCTGACCCTGGGCATCGAGACCCTGGGCGGTGTGGCCACCTCTCTCATCACGCGCAACACCACCATCCCCACCTCCAAGAGCCAGATTTTCAGCACCGCCGCGGACAACCAGCCGAGCGTTGATATCCACGTTCTCCAGGGTGAACGGCCGATGTCCACTGACAACCGCACGCTGGGTCGCTTTATCCTTGATGGCATCCTGCCGGCACCGCGCGGCCTGCCCCAGGTTGAGGTCACGTTTGACATCGATGCCAACGGCATCCTCAATGTAAAGGCGATGGACAAGGGCACCGGCCGGGAGCAGAAGATAACCATCACCGCCTCCAGCGGCCTGAAAAAGGAAGAAATAGACGAAATGCAGAAAGATGCGGAAATGCACGCGGCGGAAGACAACAAGCGGCGCGAGGAAGTGGAAGCACGCAATATGGCCGATACCCTCGCCTATACCGCCGAGAAGACCCTCCGCGACAACAAAGACAAGATACCGGCCGAGCTGAACCAGGAGGTGGAAGCCAAGATTTCCGAAGTGCGCTCGGCGCTGCAGGGCTCCGACGTTGCGGCCATCCAGAAGGCAAGCCAGGAGTTAAACGAGATGATGCAGAAAGTCGGCGCCGCCGTATACCAGCAACCGCCCCCGCCACCAGAAGGCGAGGCACCTCCGGAACAGGAAGGCGGTGGCGACGGAGGTGGTGAGGAAGGCGAAGGCGCCGTGGAAGGCGAGTTCCGGGAAGTTTAAGGCTGCTAAATAAAGCTAATATGGATAAAAGAGAGGGCTTAAAAACCCCCTCTCCTTTTTCCCCACCCCTTTTCTATAATATCTATTCCCACCCAAGCCGCCCAGCATCATCTGTGGCTTATCCCCCCGTTTTTAACTCCACCACCCTACCCAACGGGGAGTCCAAGAGGGGCGCAAGCCCCTCTTTAATAAGCCCTCCCCCCTTCCCCTTGAAAGGGGAAGGGGGGATAAAGGGGGATGGGGTTAGATAAAACCCAGGGGGTGAGGTAGAAAATACCACTGCTTACCCGAAAAGCAAACCTAGTGAGAGAAAAGAGAGGCGCCACTTCTCTTTATTGCTTTTACCCCCCTTTTTAAGATAAAGTCGTATATCGTTGACCGCGCGGAGGAAAGGCTTGACCAATCTGGATGACATACTGCTCAAGGTGACCAGGCCGGGGCGCTATACGGGCGGCGAGTGGAACAGCATCGTCAAGGACTGGGACAGCACGCCGATAAAAATCGCCCTCAGCTATCCCGATGTCTATGAAATCGGGATGTCCAATATCGCCCTGCCCGTACTCTATGAACTTTTCAACCGCCAGCCAGATGTGCTTGCCGAGCGCGCCTTTGCCCCCTGGATGGACATGGAAGCCTCCCTGAGGGAAAGGGATATCCCCCTTTTCAGCCTCGAATCCAGGCGCCCGCTCCGGGATTTTAATATCATCGGCTTCTCCCTCGGCTATGAGCTCACCTATACCAACGTACTGAATATGCTCGACCTGGCCCACATACCCGTCCTCGCCGCGGAAAGGGATGAGAGCCATCCGCTGGTCATCGCCGGGGGCGGCTGCGTGCTGAATCCGGAACCGATGGCCGACTTCATCGACCTCTTTGTCATCGGTGACGGGGAAGAGGTAAGCCTTGAATTTCTGGATGTTTACCGCGAATGGAAGAAGGCGGGCGGCACCCGAAAAAGCGATTTCCTGCGACAGGCGGCCGCCATTCCGGGCATCTATGTTCCCGGCCTGTATCACGTGGAATACCAGGCTGATGGTCGCTTGAAGAGCTTCACGCCAAGCGCACCGGAAGCGAAACCCCGCATCCAGCGGCGCATCATAACCAGGCTGCCACCTCCGGCGACAAGCCCTGTTGTCCCGTACATCGAGGTCGTGCACGACCGCGGCGCCATAGAGATACAGCGGGGGTGCAGTCGCGGCTGTCGCTTCTGCCAGGCCGGCATTATCTACCGCCCGGTACGGGAGCGTCCCCGGGAAGAAGTGCTCAAGGCAGCGGCAGAAATCATCGGACACTGTGGCTACGACGTAATATCCCTGGTCTCGCTGAGCAGCAGCGACTATGCCAGCATCGATGAGCTGGTCGCCGCTCTGGCCGCCCAGCACCCGAACCTCGCCCTCTCGCTGCCCAGCCTGCGCATCAGCCGTTTCTCCGTCCGCTTGATGGGCGCGCTCCCTGCCCGCAGCCGGACGGGATTGACCTTTGCCCCTGAAGCCGGCAGCGAGCGCCTGCGCCGGGTCATCAACAAGAACATTCCGGAAGATGACCTCCTGGAAACGGCCGCCACCGCCTTTGAGCGGGGCTGGACGGGCATGAAACTGTACTTCATGCTGGGCCTGCCCACCGAGACCGCCGAAGATGTCGATGATATTGTCCGGCTGGTGGAAAAAATCCGTACCGTGGGAAAACAGGTGAAGGGAAAGTTGCCGGGCCTCAGGGTCAGCGCGGCCACTTTCGTGCCCAAGCCACATACCCCCTTCCAGTGGGTAGCCCAGGAAGACGAGGCCCAGTTAAACAAAAAACAGGAAATTTTGAGGCAGGGGCTGCGGCGGCTGGGAGCGAAGCTGTCGTGGCAGGACCCGAAGGCAAGCCTCCTGGAAGCCGTTATATCACGCGGCGACCGGCGTCTGGGTGCGGTAATCCGCCGTGCCTGGAAACTCGGCTCCAAATTCGACGCCTGGAACGAACATTTCAATTACGAGAACTGGCAGAGTGCTCTCGCCGAGAGCGGCCTTGACCCCGCCTTCTACGCACGCCGCGAGCGTTCCCTCGACGAACTGCTTCCCTGGGCGCATATTGACCCCGGGGTTTCAACCGCCTTTTTGAAGAAGGAATTCCGCTCCGCGACGGAGGGCAAAGAAACGCCGGACTGTCGTTTTGGCGAATGTTACTCGTGCGGAATGCAGCGCTGGCATCCGGACTGCCGGTTAAAATCCAAAGCGATAAGTTAGGCGGCAGTGATGCCGCCATCCGCCGCCAGGGTTTGCCCGGTCACATAGCTGGACATATCTGAGGCCAGGAAGAGGGCCACGCTGGCCATCTCGTCCGCCGAAGCCCAGCGGCCCATCGGTATCGTCGCTTCTATCTCTTTGCGAACTTTGGGGTCCTTCCACTGCGACGCGGTAAGCTCCGTCATAATCCAGCCGGGCGCGATGGCGTTCACCCGTATATTATACTGGACGAATTCCAGAGCCAGCACCCTGGTAAGCATGATGACCCCCGCCTTGGCAACGCTGTAGCCGACCCTTCCCGGGGTACCCTCAATGCCCCGCACCGAAGAAATATTGATGATATTGCCCCGCTTCTGCTCTATCATTACCCTGCCCACCGCCCGTGAGCAGAGGAAGTAACTTTTCAGGTTGGTGTCAAGTACCTTGTCCCAGTCCTCCTCGCTTTGCTCCATTACCGGCGCCCTGACCGCGGTAGCGGCGTTATTTACCAAAATGTCAATGGCACCGAATCCGTCCATGGTTTGCTTTATCAGGTTATCGATGTCCGCCTGCCGGTTGACATCGACCGTGACGGCCAGAGAGCGTCTCCCCAGTTGCCGAACCTCGTCAGCCGCCAGCTCCAGCTTGCCATCCAGGTTTCGGCTACAGACCACCACGTCCGCCCCTGCCCCGGCAAACATGAGGGCAATCCCCTTGCCTATGCCGCGAGAACTGCCGGTAACAACCGCTACTTTTCCGGCCAGAGAAATGCCTGGCATGCTCATTTCTTACCCTTCTTTTCCCTCTTCTTTTCCGGTTTTTTCTCCGGCTTGTCCTTGCTCTTTTCCTTTTCTCCACCGAAGGAGGCCACCGCCACCACCTCATCCCCTGCCTCCAGTCTCATCAACCTGACTCCCTGGGTGCTCCTGCCCTGCAGGGTAATGCCCTGCCTGGGGTCCTTTTCCTTTACCGGGGTGCAGGTGACAATGCCGTTGGCCGATATAATCATCACCTGGTCCTGAAAGGCGACCACTTTAGCCGCCGCGATGCTGCCGGTCTTCTCGGTAACTTTAAAGGTCCTGACCCCGCTGCCCGCCCGGTGCTGACGCGGATACTGCTTCAGCTGTGTCAGCTTGCCGAAGCCGCCGCTGGTCACGACCAGGAGGCATGCCTCGACATCGGCGCGGTTCATGCTGACGACACGGTCGCCGGAGGCAAGGCGAATAGCACGCACGCCACCGCTGACCCGGGAACTCGCCCGCAAGCTCGCCACGGTAAATTTGATGGATTGCCCGGTATCCGTGACCAGGATAACCTCGTCTTTATCCGTAGCCAGGCAGGCATCTACCTGCTCATCGCCCTCGGCCAGGTCCATGGCAATGAGCCCGCTGCTGCGCACCGCCGCGAAGTGGTCCACCGATGTCTTCTTTACTTCCCCTTTAACCGTGGCCATGAGCAGGTAAGTCTCCGGCGTAAACTCGGTCACCGCCACTATTGCCGTCACCACTTCGCCATCAGCAACAGGGAACAGGTTGACAACGGCCGTACCCCGCGCGATACGGGAGCCGTCCACCGGCGTCTCGTGGCACTTCAGGCTGTACACCTTGCCCCGGTTGGTGAAAAAGAAAATGACATCGTGGGTATCGGCCACGGTGAGCAGTCGTACGGGGTCGCCCTCCCTGGTTATCATCCCGATAATCCCTTTTCCGCCGCGGTGCTGCGGGGTGTAAAGGTGGGCGGGAACCCTTTTAACATAGCCCCGGCTGCTCAGCGTCACCACCATCCTCTGGTGCGGGATAAGGTCCTCCTCACGGAATTGCACCTCCCCACCCTCGACGATTTCGGTCCGCCGCTCGTCGCCGTACTTTTCCTTAAGGTCGCTGATCTCCTCCTTGATGAGAATGAGCATGCGG
>JABMRL010000026.1 GCA_013202615.1 Dehalococcoidia bacterium | reverse complement strand
ATGGTCACCGAATCGCCCGCCACATCGACAATGCTGGCACGGAAGATATCGACGATTTCAATTATTTCACTGCGGCTCGACGAGGTTGCCTTGACCTTTATCAGTGCCAGCTCCCGCACCGTGATATTATCGTCAGTAACGTCAAAAACCTTGACTACGTTAACCACCTTGCTCAATTGCTTTCTTACCTGCTCCAGAATACTGGCCGTACCATTAACCACGATGGTCATGCGTGACAGGTCGGGCATCTCACTATGTCCCACGGCAATGCTTTCAATATTGAAGCCCCGCCTTCTAAACAGGCTCGCCATACGAGTCAGCACGCCGGGTTTGTCCTCAACCAGCGCCACCAGAGTATGCCTCATCTTCAACAAATGCTGTCTCCGCATCTATTCCCGTAAAGGGCTATTTTCCTCACCTCATGCCACGTCTTCAGTAGTGATATCCAGGACTTTCACGACATCGACTATTTTCTCCAGCTGTCTCCGGACCTGCCCCAGTATCACCGCCGAGCCTGAGACTACAATGGCAACCCTGGTCAGGCCGGGGCGTCCACTGCCTTCAGTTTCTATGGTTTCGAGTACATTTACGCTGTGTATATTGAAACCCCGCCTCCGGATGACGTTGGACATGCGGTTCAAAACGCCGGGTTTATCCTCTACCAATGCCAGCAGAATATGCTTCGTAGCTGCCATCATGCCACCTTTTCGAGCCTATATATTGCTCACCTTCAGTTTCTTTGAATCTGAAATGGCCTTTATCGGTTGTCTGGGCTCCTCAATAATCTCGGCAACCGTTGCCCCGGGCGGAATCATGGGATAAACGTTTTCTTCCGGCTCCACCATAAAATCAATCAGGAACGGCCCGTTGTGCGCCATCGCCTGTTCGATTGCCGGGGCTACTTCTTCTTTATGCTCGACCCGCAACGCAGGCATACCATACCCGTCTGCAATTTTAACAAAGTCGGGGCTGGATATCGGTGTGGCTACATACCGCCCTTTATAAAACAGCTGTTGCCACTGCCTTACCATCCCCAGGAATCCATTATTGATAATGGCTATCTTGACCGGCGTCTGCTCCTGGACGATAGTACCCAGCTCCTGGAGGGTCATCTGAAAACCGCCATCACCATCAATGCACCAGACCGTGGTATCGGGGCAGCCAATCTGAGCACCCATAGCCGCCGGCAGGCCAAATCCCATCGTGCCAAGACCACCGGAGGAAATCAGTGTATTGGGCTTGTTAAACCAGTAGTGCTGTGCCGCCCACATCTGGTGCTGCCCGACTCCAGTCACAATGATGGCTTCGCCCCGGGTCTTTTCATATATCTGACGAACCACGTACTGCGGCAGAAGCCCATCGTCACCCCTGATATCTAACGGGTGTTCCTTCCGCCAATCATCAAGCTGATTAATCCAGCTAAGGCGGTCAACAGGGATAAGCTGTTTGTTCAGTGCCTGCAAAACCATCCTGACATCGCCCACGATGGGCACGTCCACACGGACATTCTTGCCAATCTCAGCCGGGTCAATATCAATGTGCACGATATGAGCGTGAGGGGCAAAGGCACTTATTTTTCCCGTTACCCTGTCATCAAATCTCATGCCAAGGGCGACAAGCACATCGGCGTTCTCGATGGCATAATTTGCGTAGACCATTCCATGCATGCCCACCATGCCATAGCTGAGGGCATGGCTCTCCGGGAAGCAGCCAACGCCCAGTAAGGTGGTCGCCACCGGTACCTGCGCCGTCTCGGCCAGGTATTTCAGTTCATCGTATGCCTTTGAGACATTGACTCCCCGCCCGGCAATGATAATGGGATGCTTGGCTTCGTTAATCAGTTTAGCCGCCTTCTTTATTTGCGCCGGATGACCCTGCAGCGTTGGTTTGTAGCCGGGTAAATCCAATTTGTCCGGATAGCTGAATTCAGTCTGCTCCAGAAACACGTCGCGGGGTATATCAATTAATATGGGCCCGGGACGTCCGGTGCGAGCCAGGTGAAAAGCCTCTTTGATTACCATAGCCAGGTGATTAACATCCATGACCAGGTAGTTATGTTTTGTGATGGGCAGCGTGATACCGGTAATATCCGTTTCCTGGAAGGCATCACGGCCAATGAAATCCCTCCGGACCTGCCCGGTTATCGCTATTACCGGGACCGAATCAAGAAAGGCGTTGGCGATGCCGGTCACCAGGTTGGTTGCTCCGGGACCGGACGTGGCAAAACATACGCCTACTTTTCCCGTAGCCCGCGCATAGCCGTCAGCGGCGTGTGATGCCCCCTGTTCGTGGCGTACCAGAATATGCCGGAGCTGAGGATACTGCGGCAGGGTATCATAGAGTGGAATGACCGCTCCACCGGGAAAACCAAAAATAATATCCACCCCTTCTTTTACCAAGCTTTCACATAAAACCTGTGCACCTGTCAGCTTCATGGCGGGCCTCCTCTAGCCTCCGAATACCGCTCCGGTACTCGCCGAGCATACCTTCTCGGCATAATATCTGAGATAACCGGTCTTTGCCTTCGGTTCAAACGCCGGCAACTGCGCCAGACGTTGTTCTATTTCTTGCTCCGTCAATTCTACTTCCAGCTTGTAATTCGGGATATCAACGACAATAGTGTCACCCTCTTTCAGAGCGGCAATTGGACCCCGGCTTGCCGCCTCTGGAGAAACGTGACCGATGGCGGCACCGCGAGAACCTCCGGAAAAACGCCCGTCGGTTATGAGAGCAACCTTATTATCTATTCCCAGACCGCTGAGAAGAGAGGTGGGGGTCAGCATCTCTCTCATGCCCGGACCGCCTTTCGGTCCTTCGTAGCGGATAACGATCACGTCTCCCTCTTTTATAGCGCCGTCCATAATGGCCCTGGTTGCTTTCTCCTCGGAGTCAAATATCCTTGCCGGCCCGCGATGCGAGAGCATCTCTTCCGCTACCGCCGACCTCCGCACTACAGCGCCCTCGGGAGCGAGGTTGCCGAACAGTATCGCCAGCCCGCCGGTCGCCGCGAAGGCATTATCAACCGACCGTATTACATCACTATCCAGAATCCGGCTGCCGGCAATATTCTCGGCCAGTGTTTTACCGGTCGCCGTTTTCAAATCGAGCTTCAACAGTCCTTTTATTTCATTCATT
>JABMRL010000166.1 GCA_013202615.1 Dehalococcoidia bacterium | reverse complement strand
GCTTTGAGAGCTGCCAGCTATGTCCGCGGGAGCAATGCATCGGGCGAAGGGCGCCCTACGACCCGGAAGCGGTGAAAAAATACCGACCTGAAGAAGCCTGACCGGACTCTCTTATACAGCTTTCTCTATTTCCACCAGGCAGCTATTGCAGGCAAAAGAACCTCCGGGGGAAGACTTGTCTCTGGTGAGAACATTGACACAGCCCCCGTGGTCGATACCCTCACTGTCCGGCTCGAACCAGGCGCCTGTATCCAGGCTGGCAACGCCGGGCATAATATGCTCGGTTACCCTGGCGGTGGCAAGAAGTTGCCCACGGCCATTGTGAACTTTCACCATGCTGCCATCGGCAATACCTCGTGACCGTGCGTCGTCAGGATTCAACCAGACGGCGTCATCTGCCAGCGCATCCAGCCGGGAGATACCGTGCCACTGCGAGTTAACCCGGGCTCTTGAGTGGGGAGTCACCAGCTGAATGGGGAACTTGTTCGTAGCGGGGTCATCCGGGCCTTCCCAGGACGGAATGTATTTTGGGATGGGGGGAAGCAGCGGGTCCCGCTTTTCCGCCAGCTGCTGGCTGTATATTTCTATCTTGCCGGAGGGGGTGGGGAAACGATGGTGGGCCGGGTCCTCAATCTGTTCCCTGAAGGCGACCCAGGGCTGTTCCAGAGGGATGGGGTGAACTCCTGCACGTTTGAAAACCTCGTATTCGGGAAGGTCTGGAGTGGCCGCGGCAAACTCCCTGAGCCAGGCCTCATCTGAATTGTCATTATAATCTGGTATGCCCAGTCGGGAAGCCAGCTCAGCGAAAATGGTTAAATCTGACTTGGTTTGCGGTAATGGTTCTATGGCCCGGTCCATGTGGATGAAGTAAGGCCCCCCTATCCAGGGTTGCCCGATATCTGTGCGCTCAAGGGCGGTGGTGACGGGCAGAACAATATCAGCATAGCGGGCGGTGGGGGTGAGAAAAAGCTCATGAGCCACGATGAACTCCGGTCTCTGGAGTGCCGATACGCCTTTATTGGTGTTTAAAAACTGGTTCAACAAGTTGCAGCCGACAATATAGAGCAGTTTGATATCACTCGGGTAGCCGCCGGCTTTCCCTTCTAAAAGAGCATCATAAATATCGGTGACATGTACAAAATGAGATGGACTTTTAGGCACGGGTAAAGTCTTGCTGAGATAGCCGAGAGGGATTCGACCGGTGCCCCCGGAGGCAAAGCCGCCGGTGACGCCGATATTGCCGGTCATGGCTGCCAGAGTGTTTGCCACCCGGTGATATTGCTCGCCGAAAGCCGTCCGCCCCGGCGCCCAGCTGGCATAAAGGGCGGCTGGTTTGAGAGTAGCGTAGTCCCGGGCTAACTGTTTTATAGTCTCAGCGGGCACGCCGGTGATACCCTCAGCCCAGTCAGGTGTTTTGGGCACCCCGTCTTCTTCACCCATGACGTAATCTTTGAATTTTTCGAAGCCCACAGTGTAGGTGTCTATGAAGTGGTGGTCATAAGTTGCCTCATTAATCATGACATAGGCCATGGCAAGGAGCACGGCGGTGTCCGTACCAGGCTTTATCGGTATCCACTGCTCAGCCAGAGCTTTCGCTGAGGCGGTGTATCTCGGGTCAACGCAGATAATTCTGGCCCCCGCTTTCTTTGCCCGGGACAGGTAGTTAGTGGTATCGGGGCCGAAGCGGGTGACCACCGGATTCCAGCCCCACATAATGATTAGTTTGGAGTGGAGGAAGTTATCCCGGCTGGTCCCGGTGAAGGTGTCGCCGAAGGTAATAAGGGAGGAAAAAGCGGCGGCTTCTAAAGAGGTATTGCCCCACCAGGTAGTATAGTCTCCGAGAAAGGAGAAAAGGCGGCGGCCGGTTTTCTGCACACCGTGCAGGGCACCCTGCGAGCCGGTATGGTCCATGAGAAAAATAGCGCTGGTTCCGTACTGGTCTTTGACCCTCTGGAGCTCTCGGGCCACGGTATCAAGCGCTTCTTCCCATGAGATTGGCTTGAATTCCCCGCTGCCTCGTTCCCCCACCCGTTTCGAGGGCTGTTTGAGGCGGTCTTTCGCGTACACGACCTCTTTCTGAGCCAGACCACGGGGACAGGCTTTCAGGCCGGGCAACGGCCCTTCCCCGGTGTCGATTCTGGTGATTTCGCCTTTATTAACGTGTACCTTCAGGAGGCAGCGGCCGCCGCAGTCGTAATCGCAACTGGTGGTCACTACCTTGCTCTCGGCACCGGCTCTGTCGCTTTCCATGGAAAAATATCTATTCTTTTTCTTTGAGTTCCAGGCCGATGTTGAACGCCTTCCCCTGAGACTCGCCCATGGCATAGTACTGCCGGGACGGCTCGGCAAGAAAGGAGAAAGGCTTCACTTTGTCCAGGTCAAGCTTGCCTTCGGTAAGGCAGTCGCTGGAGGCGTGGACCTCTTCAATCCGGCCGATGTAAAGCGTATGGCTCCCCAGTTCCAGGGAGTGCAGAACACTGCACTCCAGATTGACGGGGCACTGCTCAATCATTGGTGCCGTGCCCAGCTTGCCGTAGAACACGGTGAACTGGCAGGTCTTGACCTTGTCTACCTTGGCGCCGGAAGCAACGCCGCAGTAGTCAACTTCTTTAACCAGGTCGATGGAGGGGACGTTAACGGAGAAAGTCTTGTTTTGTTCGATGCCGATGCGGGTATGGCGGCTGGCCCGGATGGCAACCGCGGCCATGGGCGGTTCGGCATTGGCGATGTT
>JABMRL010000165.1 GCA_013202615.1 Dehalococcoidia bacterium | reverse complement strand
TTATTATCCCCAGGCTCCTTGAGGCTGACGGCATCATAGTGGCGTCGCCGATGTTCTTTTACGGGATTACCGCGCAGTTGAAAGCGCTTATAGACCGCTGCCAGGCGCTGTGGGTGAGAAGGAACATACTGAAAAATCTCCCTGAGTCTAACAAGAAGGGCGTTTTCATCGGCGTGGGGGCGACGCAGGGCAAACAGCTCTTCGATGGGTCAATACTGACTATAAAATATTTTTTCCAGGCCTTCGGCGCGGAGTACGTTGATGAGCTGCTGGTGCGGGGGGTGGACAAGAAGGGAGAGATAAAAGAACATCCTGACCTGTTGAAAGAGGCATTTGAACTGGGGAAGAGGCTGGCGCAGGAGTTGGGGTAGACGCATTAGGAGCCCGATAATGTGTACCTGTCCACATCTATGGCCGTGATGGCCTGTTGGTGGGGAGTTGATAGATTTGGGGCTTCGGATTTTTTCGCCAGCTTCTCGTTTATCCTTCGGGCAACAAGCGGGCCGACGGCATCGTCACCGCCCAGTGGATTGCCAATGCCCAGAATAATTCTATGGCTCACCTGAGTATTCTAGTTGCCCGGCCACTGCTTATCAAATCGCAGCTGATGGCACTGGGTCGAGGCGTGATAGTATATCTCCCATCGTGCCAATGGTCACGTCATAAAGCGGGATATCCAGGCCGCTGGCCGCGATGGCCTTCTGTGCCATATGCACCAGTCCGGAGCAGCAGGGCACTTCCATGTGCACCACGGTGAGACTTCTCGGTGTTGCCTGGTGCAGAATGGCGACGAGTTTGCTCAGGTGGGCCCCGAAATCGTCGAGCTTGGGGCAGGCCACCAGCAGGGCGCGGTCTTTTAAAAACTCCCGATGAAAGTCAGCATAAGCGAAGGGAACGCAGTCGGCGGCCAGGAGGATATCGGCGTCCTTCAGAAACGGTGCCGAAGGCGGCACCAGGGTCAGCTGCACCGGCCAGTGGGCCAGCGTTGACGTGATGGTGGTCGCTGCCGATTCGGGCTGTTCGGCTTCCCGGGGTTGAAAGCGGGCAACATTGGCTGAGGGACAGCCGCAGGGAAGCTCATTCTCTGGCTGCTCCTGCAAATGTTGCTCAACCGCCTCCTCATCAAACTCATCAGCCTCACGCTCCTCGATGATGAGCGCTCCCTGCGGGCATTCTCCCAGGCAGGCGCCGAGCCCATCGCAGTACTGCTCCTTTACCAGCTTTGCCTTTCCGTCGATTATCTGCAAAGCCCCTTCGGCGCAGGAGGGCACACAAAGGCCGCAGCCATCGCATTTTTCTTCATCAATCCTGATTATTTTTCTGAGATGCTTGATGACCATTTTTATTTCTCCTTTATGATCGGCTCCTCGCCTTTGAGTTGCTGCCACCTTTCCTCGCCAAGGCACTGCCGGGCGGAAGCGCACCAGTCAATGCAGGAAGGGGTTTTCTCCTTGTACACGTACTGGCCGCATTTCTGGCATTTCACCCGCATTTCATCGGAAAAAATCTCCACCCCGGCGCCGCAGTTCGGGCACTTGTGGAGAGAAACCCTCAGATTGCGCATATCCTGACCGGGACACCGTATCATGAAAACCATCTCCTCCGTTTTGAATGACTGCTTTTTTCTATATAAATATTATCTGTATTTCATGCGGGCGACTATGATTTACATCACATAACTGCCGGAAAAGCAAGATTTATTACCGGGCTGATTAAGCGGCGGATGCTCGCAGCATCATACGGTTGGCGGGCCTTCGGCGAGTGCCCTGAGCTTGGCCTCGTCAAGGATGACGAGTTGACCGCGAGAGGTGCGGATGATACCCCTCTCACTCAGCCCGCCGGTCAGGCGGATGGCGGTCTCTGTGGTCATGCCCGCCATATCGGCCAGTTCCTGCCGCGTGAAGGGCAGAGTGTTGCCCATTCTGGAAGCAAGCATCAGCAGAATGTGGGCCAGCCTCTGCTCCACTCTCTCCCCGGCCAGGTCCTTCAGCCGACCCTGCGCATCGCGGAGACGACCGCCAAGAATGTTTATTATACGCAGCGCCACCTTCGGGCGGGTGGCTAGAAAATCGAGGAAATTCTGCCTGTTGATGCCCAGCACCTTGCTGGCAGAAAGAGCCTGAGCAGAAGCCGGATAGGGCTTGCCTTCAAAGACGGCCACCTCACCGAACATCTCGCCCGGCTCAAAGAAGGCGATGATGAATTCTTTGCCGGAAGACGCGTGCTTGACCACCTTTATCCTGCCCTGAGCGATGACGTAGAAATAATCGGCCTCGTCGCCTTCCCAGAAAACAAATTCATTGGGCTGGAAGCTGCGCTCAACCGACAGTCCGGCCAACCCCGAAAGCTCTTCCTCATTCAGGCTGGAAAAAATCAGGGACTTCTTTAATATCTCAGATTTCTCTGCCGGTAACAAAGCTAATCCCCTCTCAATTGTGGCCGCGCCTGTATCTACCCGGATAAAGCACTTCTACCGGAGATTTCCTGGTTCTGGTACCATTTGCAGACAGCGTCAACTATTTCCTCGGTGTCATCGCAGACCCGGAGCAGTCGCAGGTCTTCTTCCGAAATAAAACCTCCGGCCAGCGTGTGGTTTTTCAGCCAGTCCAGGAAGCCGCTCCAGTAGTCGCTGCCGTATAACAGCACCGGAAAGGGCCTGATTTTGAGGGTTTGCATGAGGGTCAGCACTTCGGTTAGCTCGTCAAGCGTCCCCAGCCCGCCGGGCATGATGACGAAGGCGGTGGCGTATTTCACCAGCAGCACCTTGCGGACAAAGAAGTGACGCAGCGAAAGGGAAATATTGGAATAG
>JABMRL010000003.1 GCA_013202615.1 Dehalococcoidia bacterium | reverse complement strand
GGCCTGGATGATAGTGTTCTGCTCGGCGTGAATGCCGCGGCAGATTTCATGGCGCTCCCCGGAGGGTATATTAAGCTCGTCGCGGAGGCAGCCCAGCTCCAGGCAGTCTTTAGAGCCGGCGGCGGCGCCATTGTAGCCCGTGGACAGGATGTGTTTGTCCTTCACCGCCACGGCGCCGACGTGGTGACGGCGGCAGGTGGAGCGCTCCGCGACCACCGAGGCTATCTTGAGGAAATACTCGTCAATTGTTGGCCGGGTAATCGGTTTTTTCATTTCAAACTGGCCAGTGATTTATTCGCCTGTTTCTCCAGGTCGGGCAGCGAGGACTCATTGATAATCGTATAATCGGCCAGGGCAATCGGCCCGCCTTTATTGGTGTTCTCTATTTCTGTGCGGTCGCGGCCGGCAGCTTCGGCGGGGGTTAATGGCCGTACTGACCTGCTGCTCAGGCGGGCGTACCTAGTTTCCGGAGATGCCCAGACGGCGACGACGGTGAAATTATCGCCGTAGCGGTCTTTGAGCAGGGTGTATTCCTCCCACGAGTAGAGCCCATCGACCACGACACTTGAATTTTTAAGGGCGGCATCGATTCTGGGCAGGTTCAGTATAGCATAAGCGGCCATGCCGTGCTCTTTTCTTAAAAGTTCTCTGATACGGCGCTCGTTATCCTCGTTGAGGACAAGGCCCCGTTTTTTTACCTCTTCATCGGTGACATCGCCGAACCGGATTCTGATGAAGCCGTGCTTCTCAAAAGCCCGGGCGACCTCAGATTTACCCGACCCGGCCATCCCCACGATGGCGACCACTTTCATGTGCGGTAACCTTTATAGGGATTTATGTTAATTGACAATGAAAAGTGCAAGTTTTTATTCATCAAAAATCATACAGAAGGAACTTCGCTGTTTAAAGATGTCTGCTGTATCTTCAAGTTCCAGTCTTTCCAATGTTGTTACTATGTTTGGGAGTTCAAGATTACGAAATGCATTTTCTGCCCAGTTTCTTTGATATTCAAAAGGTTGTTGTTCCATTTCCTTTCCCAATGACATCATTTCCTCAGTTGACATGCCAAAAACGTTGGTCCATTCACCACGTTTGATTTCTGACTTACGTTCCCATGTACCGTCATAATACATTCTGACAATGTGATAAGTATTCGATGGTGTTAATACATTAAATAGCTGGGGTGGCATAAAAGCTGTCCAAAAAAGTAAAAACCCTCTATGCAAATATACATCTTCGTTAGTCGCAATCATGGGAAAAACGTATCGACAGGCACCTGGAGGTGAGTTAATTTTACAAAGAGCATGATGCTGATTGTAATGAGGTGGATTATTATTTATATAGAAAGAAAAAAATTTTGCCCAAGGATAACCTCGCTTAAATTGAAAAAAGCCAATTAAAGCTCCAGCACTGTAATAAACATCTAATCCTTTCTTCATTTCCTCAAACTGGCTAAAACCAATGAAATATGGTCTGTATCCGGCCAGTCTTCCAAGATAAGCTAATTCTGCCATAATATTCAGTTCCAGAGTTTTTTCTGTAAGTCTCATCGAAATAATTATAGCGAAGATGGAGGAGAATTAACAACGGGGAAGAGCATCGCCTACCTGTGCTATAATTCCCACTGTAATGCCTGAAAATAAGAATTTATCCAGTGAAATAAAAAAACAGCTTCCGAAAGAGCTGGTTGAGTTCCTGCGGCTGGCCGGGGAGCTGGCGCAGAAAAGGGGGCAGAAGCTCTACCTGGTGGGTGGGGTGGTCCGCGACCTGCTCTTGGGGAGAGAAAATTTCGACCTCGACCTGGTGGTGGAGGGGGATGCCATCGCCCTGGCGTGTGAGATGGCGGAAGCCAGGCAATGCCAGCTGGTCACCCACCAGCGCTTCGGCACGGCGAAACTGGCGTGGGACGGCGGGAGCGCCGACCTGGCCACCGCCCGTTCGGAGACCTACGCTAAAGCCTGTGCCCTGCCCACGGTCAACCCCAGCACCGTCAGGGATGACCTTCTCCGCCGCGACTTCACCATCAATGCCATGGCCGTTGCGCTTACTCCCGACCTTTATGGCCAGTTGCTTGACCTCTACGGAGGTTTGTCTGACCTCCAGGGGAAACTGGTCCGGGTTCTCCACGGAAAGAGCTTTATTGATGATGCCACCCGCATCTGGCGCGCCATCCGCTACGAGCAGCGACTGAACTTCCATCTGGAGCCAGAAACGCTTGAGCTGGTGAAGCGTGACGTCGACTATCTGAAAGAGGTGAGCGGCGACCGCATACGCCACGAGCTGGAGCTGATTTTAAAGGAGGAATTTCCTGAAAAAGCGCTGTGCCGCGCTGATGAGCTCGGCGTGCTGAGCAAGCTGCACCCGAAATTGAAGGCAGATGATTGGCTTTCGGCTAAATACGAACAGGCGCGACGGTGGAGTTCACCCGATAATCCGTCAGTCGGGCTCTACCTGGCTCTGCTGGTCTACCGTATGGGCAGCAAAGACGTCGAGGAGTTTATTTCCTACCTGAGGCTGAAGAAAGCATCCGGCCGGATACTTCTTGACGCGATTGACCTGAAAGCTAATCTGGGGCAGCTGGCATCTCCGCAGGTAACATCGGCCCAGGTTTACACGTGGCTCTCCGGCTGTGCCATAGAAGCGGTGGTCGCCAACATAATCGCTGCCGGGATGCCGTCCGCGGTGCCGCGCCTTACCGAATTTGTCGAGAAGCTGAGATATATAAGGCCCGCCCTCAACGGCGAAGACTTGAAAAAATTGGGGGTGGCACAGGGGCCGGAAATTAAAGAAATGCTGCATCGGCTGCTTGAAGCCAGGCTGGACGGGAAAGCCGCTACCAGGCGTGATGAAGAAGCCCTGGTTCTAAACTGGCTGGCAGGGAAAGGCGCATAAGCGATGGGTCAAAAGAAATCGCATTTCATTATCTTCGGGTTGCTGATACTGGTGCTGGCCCTCTTCGGCTGGGCGTTAT
The DNA here is from genome assembly GCA_013202615.1 of Dehalococcoidia bacterium. Taxonomy (GTDB): domain Bacteria; phylum Chloroflexota; class Dehalococcoidia; order Dehalococcoidales; family RBG-16-60-22; genus E44-bin89. The sequence goes on along the minus strand of JABMRL010000003.1, from coordinate 1,170 downwards.
CGACCCAGATGCAGGTTGGCAAGCTGGATAAAACGGTCCTGACCGTGCACCGGCAATTCAGATACAAAGGCGATGAGCATAATGTGAGCCTTTCCCTACCCCTGACGCAGTACCTCCATTACCAGGAAAAGGCAAGGCCGTCATGGCTGAACTACCCTTACAGCCATCCCTACCATTTCTTTGCGGAATATGTTGCCATGGCGACGGACCCTGATGACGATGCCACCATTGATAATGTTGTCGGCTCCCTTGATGAGGTGGCGGCAGCGGAAGGATTCAACGACTATAAGAAAATCGAGTTCGCGCTTGTCTTTGTCCAGAGCTTTACCTATATCGGGGACAACGTCACGGCGACTCTTAATGAATACCCCCGTTACCCGGTGGAAACGCTTTTCGACCGCGAAGGGGACTGCGAGGACACCTCGATTTTGCTCGCCGCCATCCTGAACGAGATGGGCTACGACGTGGCCATGCTCCTGTTCGAGGAGTTCGACCACATCGGGCTGGGTGTCAACATGCCGCCGGAATACAAGGTCTTTGGCAACTCCTGGATATATGAGGACAGGCGGTACTGGTACCTGGATACCTCGGGGGGAAGCTCAATCGGCTGGTGCCCTGAACCTTACGACGTAACGTCGGCGTATGTCTATCCGGTGGGGGAGTAAGTCTCCACCAGATGCGTCTCCATGTTCTGATGCTTACAGCGGGTGTAAAGTTCTTCGGCTCTGGCTTTATCTTTATAGAGTGTAAAGAGCGCCGGGCCGGAGCCGGCCAGGTGGACGTGGGGCGCGCCCATTTTCCTGATGTGGTCGCGGTAAACTTTTAGTTCTGACCCTCCGGCAAAGGCAACGTTTTCAAAGGTATTGAAAAGCGCCGATGACTCCCTGCCTTCCTGAAGTTCTTTGACCATGTGCTGCGTTATCTGTCCGTCGGTGAAGTGGCTGTTATTCAGGCTGGCGTAGAGCTTGGCCGTTTTGCCGGGAAGGCGGGGCACATCGGGGATGACCAGGACTATCCAGTGGTGAGGTAAAGGGGGGAGGGGAGTTAACACCTCGCCTCTTCCCTCGGCCAGAGCGGTGCCCCCGCAGAGGAAAAAGGGCACATCCGAGCCAAGCTGCGCCGCAAGCTCATGCAGCTTTGCCTGAGTCAGGTTCAGTTTCCAGACCTGGT
>JABMRL010000164.1 GCA_013202615.1 Dehalococcoidia bacterium | reverse complement strand
TCATTCACCAGCTCACGGACGGTATTCCCCAGCTCCATGGTCGACCATGGTTCCACAAATACGGTGGCCCCGGTGTTGGACACGTCGTGGGTGATACCTTTTATCTCCTTTCTCATTTCCACCCTGACCGGGATAACATACCGGCCTTCCCGCTCGGTGATTATCGGTTCCTGGATTATCTTGTTTCCGCGCGGCGACCTTATGATTGCCTCCAGACGGCTCCACAAATGCTCCCGCTCCTCTCTTAGCTGCCTCCTGGTTGCGGCCAGCTCCGGTGATGCCCGGTCGAGCACGTCGCCACCGGGGGAAATACAGCGGGCGATTTCCTTCTCGGTTGAACGCAGTTCTACTATGTCACTGGCAATCTTCCAGAGCAGGGGCAGTTCTTCGGACACCGTGCGCAGGTAGCTGCGTGTCTGACGCATGGCAGCGAGAGTTTGCTGAAGCTCAACCAGGCTTTTCGGATCGAGGATTCCCTCCAGCGACGCCATCTTTACAGCTTCCCGTATATCCGAAACGCCGCCGATGGAAAATCCCGGTTCCAGGTCAAAGAGCTGCCGTGCCTCTGCGGACTGGCCGAGCCGCAGCGCAATCTGTTCGTAATCAGTCAGCGGCTTCAGCTCCAATGCCAGGTCATGGCTGGCCGAAAAAGAGGTGTAACCCGCCAGGATTTTCGTTATCTGCGAGAACTCCAGTATTTCCAGGGTTTTTTCATCCATTTGCATTCCTCGCACGCACTGTTAGATTATAACACGACACGGCCGACAACAGGCCATCCTCAATCCGCGGAAAACGAGTGCCCGGCAATTAATTTGACTGCGCCTACCCCATAGTTTACGATTAAAGAAATGAAAGACAGGGTATCCATTGTCAGTGCCGGGGAAATCGGCGTTGAAGCTGCGGTGCGCCAGGCTGTAGAACTGGCCGGCGGCCTGCCTGAGTTAATCACACCCCGCTCCAAAGTGCTGATAAAGCCCAACCTCTGTCGCCCCGAACCATCGGGCAGGGGAATAACCACCGATTGCCGCGTTACCGAGGCGGTCAGCAGGCTCGTGCTGGAGCTCAAGCCGCAGTCAGTAATAATCGGCGAGGGTGCCGGTGCCGGCTATGATTTCAGCGGCAGCACCAGCACGGAGGAAGCCTTCCGGGTCTCCGGCACGGCTGATGTCGCCGCCCGTCTTGGCGTCGAGCTGCGCAACCTCAACCGCGACGAATGGGAGGAAGTGTCCGTAAAAAATCCCTACATCATGGACCGGGTGAAAATCGCCCGCACCGTACTGGAGAGCGATGTTACCATCAGTATTCCCGTCATCAAAACACACTTAAGGACCCTGGTCACGCTGAGTCTGAAGAATACGAAAGGCGTCCTACCCGGTGCCGAAAAGAGAAAGACACATGCCCTGGGTCTGGATAAGGCCATCGCTGACCTGAATTCAGTGGCGAAGCCAAGCTACGTGGTGGTCGATGGCCTGGTGGGAATGCAGGGGCTGTGGACCTACCCTCAAGATAAGGTAGAGCCGGGGCTTATCCTGGCTGGCAGAGAGCCATATGCGGTCGATACGGTGGGAACTTATCTGATGGGATTCAGCCCTTCTCAGGTGATGCACCTGCAGTATTTCGCCGCCCGACAAAGGCAAAAGGCTGACCTCGAGCATATTGACGTTGTCGGCGAACCTCTTGAGGCACACAGGCAAAACTTCAAGTCCGGATGGGACGTATTCCGGGAGCGATACCCGGGTGTCCACATCATCGAGGGTAAATCGGCCTGCAGCGGCTGCAACGGAGAACTGATGGGCGCCCTGACGGCGATAAATAGTTACGGCGATAGCCGCGCTCTGGATGGGCTGACCGTCATCCTGGGCAACGCCCGGCGGGATGAGGTTCCCAAGACTGAAAAAACGGTTATCCTGGGTAAATGCGCCCGATATCTGGCCCGCCTTGGCCTTTTTGTCAAGGGCTGCCCGCCCATGTACGATGACATCATCAGGGCTATCTGTCGCACCGCCGGCGCCGATGCTGATACAGTTATCGCTTCCCTTGAACGCGAACGCAACCGCCGCTGGGACGAGACAGAACACCTGCTTGCCAGATAACGCCGTTTTAAGAACGGCCGGCGCGGTGACCACACGGATTATTTCTTGAGCAGGTCGGAGCAGTCCACCTTCTCGTACTCGCTCTGACAGGGATAACCCTTGGCGACATACATCGCCGGCTCATTCAAATCCATGATGGCGGAATACAGGGTAACCCACTGCTTGATGCCATCAACACGGTCATCCAGATGACGGCAGATGGAATTGGGCTGGCTGAAGTGGTCCCGGAAGACCCGCTGAAAGCTGTTGACGTCAATATGCCCCTTTTCCGGCTCCAGCAGATGCCTTGCCCGCTGGTCGCGGAGAAGCGTATCGGGGTATATTGATTTAAGCATATCGGCGAAGTCCTCCCGGCCTTTCAGAGCGATAAAGTGATTGCTGTGGGTAAGGATGCCGTCCTCGGGGTACAGAAAACCCACGTCCACCGGTGACATTTCCAGACTTACGGCCTCACCATCGCGGTGGGCAACGAAAAAGTTGCCTGATACCGTGGCCTTTGCCTGAAAAACTGCTGCCAGGGCCTGACTGAAGCTCTCCGAATTCAATATCCGGCGCATGATTAAGAGACACGGCATTGTAGCGCCGAACGCGTCCCGGCTTGACGCCAGGCCATTGAAACAGGCACCGATTCCGACTGAATTCATGCCGCGGTGAGCCAGCACTCCTGCCTCCGGCTGGGTTACCACAGACGGTTTTCCTTTCTGGTCTGCTTTCAGGATAACGTTGAACTCCTGAAACCGGGGCAGCCAGTCCCAGGTCTGGCCGATTAATGTGTGCCCGTCCCTTGTCACCGACGGCAGTGAGGCTACTGAGG
>JABMRL010000163.1 GCA_013202615.1 Dehalococcoidia bacterium | reverse complement strand
GGCCCGATTCGCCGGGTAAAACGGTATCTGCGTCAGGTACATATCCGGCTCCACCACCGTCTGGCAGGCCAGCCCGACGCGGATATGATAATCCCCCGGCTTGCGGTAGACAGTGGCGCAGGCACCACAAATACCGCCACGGCAGCCACAGCCGCGAATAAACCGGTAGCCAGCGTACTCAAGCGCTTTCATAATGGTGAGCGTTTCCGGCACCATGTATCTCTTGCCCATCACATAGACCGGAATGAGCTTCGCCTTCTCTGTTTCCGCATTTTTTTCGCTGCCGGTCTTTTTTTGCCCTTTATCCGCCATAGTAACCTCCGCTCGATTATAACCCAAGAGAGGTCAGCAGACCAGAAGGTGAAATCAAATGCCTTCTCAGCCAGGACCTGGCTTCCGCTATTCCCAGGGCCAGCCCGATAAGCTCGGTGAAATAGAAGACGGGCAGCTTTTTCCCATCCACGCCGGCCTGCCGCATTTCCAGGTTGGCGTGGCACAGCGGACAGGCGGTGACCATTGCCTCCGCGCCCGCCCGTCCTGCCATCTCGGCAAGCTCGCTCACCAGCCGGCCGGCGATTTCCCTTTTACTCAATGACAGGCTGCCGCCGCAGCAGTCCACCTTGCCCGACCAGTCTCTGGCCTCGGCGCCCAGGGTATTAAGCAAATCATCCAGGCACTGCGGGTTTTCCGGGTCGTCAAAGGCAACCAGTTCCGGAGGTCTGACCAGGTAGCAGCCGTAATAGGCGGCCAGCTTCAAGCCCTTCAGGGGTTTCACCACTTTGCTCTTCAGGTCCTCCAGGCCGATTTCATTGACGATTATGTCAAGCAGGTGCCTGACGCCGTGTTTGGCCTGATAGGACAGGGACATCACGCTGCTGAGTTCCTCCCTTAACCGGTCATCACTCTGCATCTCATGATGTGCGTTTCTCAGCCTGATATAACACGCCGGGCAGGCGACCGCGATGTCCATCTCCATCTTCTCGGCCAGCGCCAGGTTCCTTCCGGCGAGGGTTCTGGCCAGCTGCCGACTGGTACTGTGTCCGGAAGACGCCCCGCAGCAGCTCCAGTCGGGAATCTCCGCCAGCTCAATCCCGAGGTGGGAGCAGACCGCGCGCACCGACTGGCCATATTCCCTGGCCGTAGCCTCCAGAGAACAGCCGGGATAATAGGCGTACCTCAAACCTGTCGCCGCCGACTGACTCATTTTTCCGCTCTCCGGAAAATGTCTCTCACGTTCTTTATTTCCTTGAAGCGCTCCGGGAGCAATTTCAATTTACCCTTCTTCAGCATCTTAATCCCCGAGGGTACATCACTGAACAGGTCCCTCGTCTTAAGTTTGAGCTTTATAATCAAGGACAGCTCGTGCTGTCTTCCCCACCGCTCGATGTTTCCCAGAAAAATGCGGTGAAAATCAGCAACCGCGCGCTCTTTCGCCAGCCCCTCACGCAGCGATGTTTCACGCAGGAAATCCATCATTCCCACCAGGTCGACCTCATTCGGACATCTGGAGGCGCAGGCCTGGCAGTCGGCGCAGACCCAGATAGTGGAACTGGTCAATACCTCCTGTCGGAGGCCCAGCTGCACCATCCGGACAATCTGGTGCGGAAGATAGTCCATGGCAAAAGCCGACGGACAGCCCAGGCTGCAGGTAAGGCACTGGTAACAGCGGTCGATTTCAGCGCCGCTTTCTTCCTTTACCTGCTCGCCAAAACGGCGGTCAATCTCCGTTCTGCCTTCTTTATTGATATATTGCATAAGGCTACACCCCGATATCGGGCAGTTCCTCCTCCTTGAATGTGGTCAGGGGCAGTTCTTCCTCCAGGCTTCTGCCCGGCACATAATCGAATAGCTTCTGCACCTCATATCCCACCAGGCGGAAGATATCGGATACGGGAATATCGTTCGGGCAGGCTTCGGTGCATAGTCCACAGCCGACACAGGAAGCCACCATGTGGTTGAGTCGGGTCAGGTGAAAGAGCAATGTATCGTTGGGCATGCGGAGGGCGCCTTTTCGCTTTGCCCAGCCCAGATACTTTTCGGCCTCGAATTCAAACACCGGAGAGTCGAAGAAACATTCCTTGCAGTAGCAGAGAGGGCAGGCCGTTTTGCAGTTGTGGCAGTTGATGCAGGTGGCCAGGGTGGCCATCATTTTATCCCGCCCCTTTACCTCTTCCCGGGTCTGTTTCAGCAGCTCTTCCCTCTTCTTCGACCTTTCCGCAACGAGCCCCGATACGGCCGACTCCCTCTCTGCGGCTTTTGCCTCCTCAAGTCCCAGCTCCTGAATTACCCGCTCTCCCTCCGACGTACCGGCCACCAGCAAAATCTCCTTATCAAGGTTAGCGCCGAGCAGGCCGAGGGTAAGGTCGGCGCACATGGGGACAGGATATTCACACATCTGGCAGGCCTTACGGAGCAGAGGGTCGCCTTTGCTTTCTCGAACCCGTTTCAGGAAATCTTCGGTTGGTGACGAGCTTTCGCCGACGAATTTTCCGTAGTCAGCAACGGAATAAGTGCCGTGGCAATCAATGCCAATCAGCAGCAGTTTATCCAGCGATGCCTGCTTGAGCTTCACCAGCTCGACCAGCGCCCTGAGCTCGCAGGGACGCAGCACCACGCCCAGTCGGTCCGGACTGGATGATACCATGGTAATCCTGGAGACGAGGCGGGCGGCGTTCACCGGCATCACCGGCGCCAGCGGGTTGGCCGCTTGAACCTGCTCCGGGCTGCTTACGATGGTCGGCACCACATTATCTCCGGTAGGCAGTTCCAGCGGCACCAGCAGCGCATCGACCAGCTTTTTCTCCAGGAGGCTGGCCAGGAACTGCCGAATCGCCCCGAGTGCCCCCTGGTTTCCAATAGGTATAGTTGCGTATCTCTCCATCTCTTTTCCTTAAATAGACCAGTCTTTGCCTAAAGTATTCGGCCCCAGCTTCTTAATCGATTCGGTAACCTCATTCATGGTCCGGGCAAACTTGGGGCCTTCGGCGGCACTTATCCACCTTATCCAGACCCTGTCGTTCTCAAGGCCCAGGGTATCCAGCATGGTCTTCAGTATGGCCATTCTCCTTCTCGCTTTATAGTTTCCGGAAACATAGTGACAATCACCGGGAGGACATCCCCCCACGATAACGCCATCGGCCCCACCGAGCAGCGCTCTCAATATGTAGACCGGGTCCACCGAACCGCTGCACATGGTCCTTATGGGGCGGATATTGGCAGGGTACTGCATCCTGAGCGTGCCTGCGAGGTCGGCAGCGGTTGCCGTACACCAGTTACAGAAGAAGCCCACGATTACCGGCTCAAACTCGTTTTCCTCGGCCACTTTGCTACCTCCTTATTACTAGAACGCGGCGTCTATCAGCGAAAATACCTGCCTGTCCCTGAACCCCCTGATTTTAGCGGCGCCGCTGGGGCAGGCCACAACACAGGCTCCACAGCCCTGGCACAGCGCCTCCCGCACCACAATCTCGTTGGTTTCCTCATCCCTGGCCCTGGCGTCATAGGGACAGACCGCGATGCACATCTCGCATTTACGGCACTGCCGCTGCACCGTCTCGGAAATAATTCTTCCGGCTTCTAATTGTTCCGAAGTCAGCAGCGATACCGCTCCCCGGGCAGCAGCCCGGGCCTGGGCAATAGACTCCTCGACCCCCCGCGGCGAGTGCGCCAGACCACAGACATAGATGCCTTCTCTCAAAAAATCAACCGGGCGGAATTTTTCCTCCGCCTCCTGGAAAAATCCGTCCTCGTCCAGAGGAACTGTTAAAATATCAGCCAGAGCCCTGTTTTCGCCGGGAGTAACACCCGTGCTCAGGACGACAAGGTCAGGTTCAAGCACCAGCGTTCCCCCCACCACCGGCTCAACAAGCTCCACGGTTAACTGTTCCTTATCCGCCTTCACCTCCGGCTTGCGGTCAGGCTCATAGCGTATAAAGCGAACGCCCTTTTCCCGCGCCATGGTATAATACTCCTCTTTAAAGCCGTAACTCATCATGTCCCGGTAGAGAACGTTCACCTCAATCTCCGGATTTGCTTCCTTCAACTTTAACGCATTCTTCACTGCCTGCGAGCAGCAGACACGACTGCAATAGGGCCGGTCTTTTTCCCTGGAGCCGACACATTGTATCATAACCACCGAGCTCAACCCACCCGGGTCAAGCTCGCCGGCAGATAAAGTCTTTTCCAGTTCATGCTGGGTTATTACTTTACTATTTTGCCCGTACTGGTATTCGGTTGTGTGGTATTCGTCACCGCCGGTAGCCACGATTATCGCGCCAACCTCAACCGTGTTGAGAGACTCGTCTTTCTCCTTGATACTTACGCTGAAATTGCCGGCGTAGCCGCTCACCGCCGTCACCTCCGACTCCAGGTGGAGATGGATATGGGAGTTATTGCTTACCTGCTCTATGGCGTCCCTGAGCAGCGGCTGGGTATCGCCGCTTTCCAGCGTTGAAAATACTTCTTTCAGGTTTCCGCCCAGTTCCGGGGACCTTTCGACAAGGTGGACCTCGATTTCATGCTGAGCGACGGACAGCGCCGTCATCATACCGGCAATGCCGCCGCCGATGACCAGTGCGCTGGGCGTCACCGATGTCAGTGAGGCGGGCGGATAGTCCTGCTGCCTGACGTCCTCCAAGGCCATGGCCAGCAGGCTTTTTGCCTTGGCCAGAGCCTTATCCGGCTGGTCACGGTGCACCCAGGTAATATCTTCCCGGAGGTTCACCACTTTTATCAGTTCCGGGTCTATTCCGGCCTGTGCCGCAAGCTTATCGAGCACGGGTTTATTGATATATGCGCACGCGCCAAGCAACAGTCGGTTGACCTTATGCTCCTTCACCCGCTTCTTTATTGTTTCCAGAGTCTCAGCGTAGCAAAGATAGGGAATCTGCTCAACATATGTAACGCTCGGCAGCTTGCCGATGTTATCAGCCAACTGTTCAAGGTCAAGAGCCAAACCAATTTCACCACCGCAGCCGCACAGGAAAACGGCGGTTCTCGGCTCTTCTTCTCCGACCTGCTCTTCCACCTCTTCCTTTTCCGCTTTACGGGCGGCAGGTGAGCTGAGCCACTTTGATGCCCCACCGGCCGCTGCACCGGCTTCGACTATAGTATCAGCGATATCTTTGGGACCGGCGGCACTGCCGCATACGTATATCCCCTTCCGCGACGTTTCAATTGTAGAGAACGGCTGTGTCTGGCAGAACCCCCACCGGCTTGTCTCCACACCCAGGACCTGACAGAACTCGCGGAACTGCGGGGCAGGTGTCTGGCCCACGGATAGCACGACCATTTCAAACTGACGCCTGACCAGTGCTCCGTCCTCAGAGGCTACGGTAAGCACGAGGTTGTGGGTCTGTGGGTCTTCTTTCACCACCGGGACGCGGCAGCGGGTGAAGTTCACGCCGAGTTCATCCCTGGCCCGTTCATAATAGCGATGGTACCCCTTGCCGAATGCCCTCAAATCCATGAAAAAGATATGGACATCCGTCTGCGGCCAGGCCTTTTTGATGAGCGTGGCCTCTTTGACAGCGAACATGCAGCACGCCGAGGAACAGTAGTCCCGCCGGCTGTCCCGTGAGCCGATACACTGCAGAAAGGCGATTGACGCTGGCACCCTGCCATCCGAGGAGCGAACCAGCTCCCCTTCGGAAGGCCCGCCCGGACTGAGTATCCGTTCCAGCTCAATACTCGTTATTACGTTGGGGTAGCGCCGGTAGCCATACTGCGTGGCGAGACGCGCGTCAAATTCCTCAAAACCGGTCGATACAATAATGGCACCCACCTGAAGCTGCCGGGTGCTTTCTTTTTGTTCCAGATTAATCGCCTGAGTCGGGCATTTGCTTACGCATTCCCCGCACCGGGTGCACTTCTCCCAGTCTATGGCATACTGCCGGGGAGTGACGTATGGGTTTGATGTATCGATGGCCTTCTTTCGACCCAGCCCTTCGTCAAACTGGCTTTCCACCTCAACCGGGCAGACCTCGGTACAGAGACCGCAGCCAGTGCATAACTGAGCATCAACACCGGTACTCCTGGTACTTACCGTTACTCTGAAATCACCTGCCTCGCCCTGTAGTTCGGTCACTTCCGCGTTTAACAGCAGTTCGACATTGGGGTGGACCAGTCCGCGCCGCAGGCAGTTCTGGGAGGACCTGTCCCTGTTCAGGGTGGGGAGTATCTGGCACATACTGCAGTGGTTATCCGGAAACCACTTGTCCATCTGGACCAGTGTGCCTCCAGCGCTCGGTTTTCTTTCACATAGGTAGACCGAATGCCCCGCCTCCGCCATATCCAGTGAGGCCTTTATTCCCGCCACCCCGGCACCTATTACCAAAACCGCTTCTGACTTGGCCATTTTACCAGTTCATACCTGTTTTCATACGTATTCCGCCGTGGCGATGTCTATCATCTCGAAGAATTGCCTGGGAGTCCAGTTCTTATGCTGCATCGCACTGGAAGGACAGGTGACCGCACAGGCGCCGCAGCCGTCACATACCGCTTCATTGACCCGGGCCACCTTTTTCACCGGGTCAAGCTCGATTGCCTGAAACGAACAGATGGAAACACACTGCCCGCAGCCGCGGCACACCTCTTCATCCACAACGGCCACCACGGGCTCGTGGAGCAGTTCCTTGCGGGAAAAAAGTGAGAGTATCTTGCTCGCCGCGCCGCTCGCCGAGGCGATGGTATCGGGCAGGTCTCTCGGCCACTGCGCCGTTCCCGCAATGTAGACACCGGAGGTAAGCGTTTCCACCGGCCTGAGCTTGATGTGCGCTTCGGTGATGAAGCCATGCTGGTCGAAAATAATATTGAGCTTCCTCGCCAGCTCCTTGGCTCCCGGACTGGGTACCATGGCGGTCGCCAGAATTACGAGGTCGGCGGCGATTTCAACGCTCTTCCCGGTCAGGGTATCCGCACCCCAGACCTTGAGCTTATCTCCGTCCCGGAATATCTTGGAAACCTTGCCCCTCAGATAGAGCACTCTTTCCTCGTCCACCACTTTCTTAATATATTCTTCGTAGCCCTTGGCATCGGAGCG
>JABMRL010000162.1 GCA_013202615.1 Dehalococcoidia bacterium | reverse complement strand
TCGGTGAAAGCCATGGCATGTGCGGTAACGATGACATTATCCAGCTTCAACAGCGGGTTATCCGGCGGGGTTGGCTCCTGGTCAAAGACATCCAGTGCTGCACCCTGTATCCATTTTTCCCGCAGAGCTTTAATGAGCACCGCCTCATCGATAACCTGCCCGCGAGCGGTATTTACCAGGAAGGCCGTCGGCTTCATCATTTTCAGCTCTCTTTCACCGACGAGATGGCGGGTCTTCTCATTCAGCGGACAGCTGATGTTGAGGAAGTCAGACTGGGAAATCACGGTGTCCATGTCCACCATCTCCACGTCGACATCGCCCACATCTTCCTGCTTGAGATAAGGGTCATAGGCGATATGCTTCATACCGAAGGGCCTGGCCAGTTTGAACATTTCATGCCCTATGTTTCCCACACCCAGCGACCCCAGCGTCTTGCCAATCAGTCCACAGCCGTGGTTTTTAGCCGCCTCGCTCCACTTCCCTTCGCTGGCGAGCTGGTGCTTGAGGAAAAGACGCGTGCTGAGAGCAAGGATAAACGTAATGATGGTCACCGCGACCGGCCGGCGCACCGCAGCCGGCGTGATGCACAAAAGTATTCCGGCTTTATTCAGCGCCGGAACGTCAACCCGGTCATAACCAACGCCATTACGGTGCAACGAAAGCAGCCGGTCATTGCCCACAAAACTGTTATCCGTCCATCGGGAGAAGGTACGGGTGACCACGATGTCATAATTTTCTATCTGACGCGGGGCAACTTCGGGCAGCATCTCAGCGAAGACCTCCGACTCAATACCCTGCATCTTCTCCAGGGACCTGTATGCCGGGCAATCCAGAATGAAATTGCCGTCTTTGTCATAGTAATCCCGGGTGAAGCCGACCCTGGCTTTACGACCCATGCCTGTTTCCTCCTTGTGATAAATTTATGGTACGGTGTATTTCTGCCCACAGCAAATTTCGCCAGGATAAAGGGACATTAAACACATTTTTATCTTTCGCTGTATATTTGTCAAATATTCGCCAGTCATCAGTTCCGGAATTTTTGCCATCAGCTACGGGAATATTGTATTATGAACTAAGCCGGTGGCATGCTGCCTGCGCTGCATGGTCATTATCATCCATCACCCGAGCGAGTCCGCCTGCGCAATTAACCAGACAGGCTAGAGCAATATAAGATAAGGAATAAGGAGGTATTTACGTGTTCAAATCAGTCAATCTTCTCCGGTTAAATAACGGACAGGAAATCTTGAGTGAACTTAACAAATACTGTGAAAAGAAAGGTATTACCTCGGGGATAATCCTCGGCATCATTGGCTCTCTGGAAAGCGTCAAATTCGGAACCGCTCCCAAGGACGGGAAGTGGGGCTGGGATTTCGATGAGTACGAGGGCCACCTGTCCATCCTCTCCGCCCAGGGGTCCCTTTCCGTACATGAGGGTGAAAAAATTTTCCACATTCACATGTGCGCCATCGACCCGTTGAAACCAGGCCAGTTAATCGGCGGCCACCTCGAAGAAGGTATTACCTGGGCAACAGTCGAGATTTACATCGGTGAACTCAACTACCAGCTCGAGCGCGATGTAGACCCCGAATCCGGCCTGAGCGCCTTACGCACCACCTAAATTTACACCGGCGATTTCTGCCCCGGAAAGCCAAGAGGGACAACACGCATCGTCAATATATAAGTGAGCAGGGGTTTTCGTTATTTGGAAAACTTGACAAGCTCAAAAGACTTCTATATTATGTTGTATCAGACGCGTACCTATATCTTGAAATTAAAAGGCACATTATATGTTCCGTTCTTTTAATTTAAGTCTCTCATCGGGTATGAAAGGAGGTGACTGCTTTCATAAAGCGCCATCTTTCCGCAATTTTACAGTCAAAACGTAAACAAGGAGGATGATTTGAGCAAGAAACTAGTATTTGCATTAGTAATGGTTATGGTACTGGTAAGCAGTATGGTTGCTTGTGCAGCACCAGCACCGGCTCCAGCACCAGCACCGGCACCAGCTCCAGCTCCAGCACCGGCACAGCCCGTGGAAGTGGTCAAATGGATTTACCAGGATGATAACCCATCCACCACTTCGACTTTCCTGTCCCTGGCCAGGGTCAGCGAGGCGATTGAGGCCGCCAGCGGCGGGCGCTTCATAATCCAGGCCAACGAGGGCGGCGCCATCGTCCCCGCGGACACCGAGCTTGATGCCGTCCAGAAGGGCCTGCTTGACGGCGCTTCCAATGGCCCCATCCTGTGGGTCGGTAACCTCCCATCCGCTCCACCGTTCTCCACCACCGTCGGTGGTCCCACCGCCCTCCAGTATTACATGTGGTACATGTATGGCGAGGGCCTCACCCTGATGAAGGAGATGTTTGATGCCGGCGGATTTGGGAATGTCAAGCCGATAGCCGCCATCTGCCGCGAGCCGGAG
>JABMRL010000161.1 GCA_013202615.1 Dehalococcoidia bacterium | reverse complement strand
TGCAGCTTGTGAAGAACCCGCGGCAGTTTGATTTCATCGTGGCGCCGAATCTGTACTGTGACATACTGTCAGACCTCTGCGCCGGGCTGGTGGGGGGACTGGGAGTTGCGCCCGGTGCCAATGTCGGCGATGAAGTCGCCGTCTTTGAGCCGACCCACGGCAGTGCCCCCAGGTATAGCGGGCAGAACAAGGCGAACCCCATGGCAATGATGCTCTCAGGGGTTATGATGCTTCGCCATCTGGGTGAGAAAGACGCTGCCGATAGACTGGAAAAAGCCATTGCTGACGTTATCGTCGATGGCAAAAACGTTACCTATGATATAATGCCCGATAGCGAGTCCGCCGTCGGTACTTCACAGGTTGCCGATGCGGTGATAGAAAAACTGGCAGCAGGCTAAAGGGGGTGGCGCTAATAGCCGCGAAGCTGAGGGAAATAAAGGCCAGAGACATTACCGAGACGGTTGCCCGGCTCTGCCAGAGCGCCAATTTTGAGCTTAACGAAGATGTCCTGGCGGCGCTGAAACAGGCGCAGCAGAACGAGCAGTCCCCGCTGGGCAAAGAGATACTGCATCAGCTGGTGGAAAACGCCCGTGTTGCCGAAGCCAAAAACCTGCCGCTGTGCCAGGATTGTGGTACCGCCGTTATTTTCCTTGAAGTGGGACAGGACACGCACGTGGTCGGTGGCGGGTTTGAGGCGGCGGTGACGGAAGGTGTCAGCCAGGGTTACACGCAGGGATACCTGCGTAAATCCATGGTCAGCCAGCCATTTTCCGAGAGAAAGAATACCAAGGATAATACTCCCCCGGTAATTCACACCGAAATTGTAAGTGGGGACCATATCAGGGTTATCTGTTTGCCCAAGGGAGCCGGCTCCGAAAACATGAGCCGACTGGTAATGCTGCGGCCGGGCGATGGTCAGGAAGGTATTATTGATTCGGTTCTCAGGGCGGTGGATGAGGCCGGGGCCAGCCCCTGCCCGCCATTGATTGTTGGCGTGGGCATCGGCGCTACCTCGGAAGGGGCGATGCTTCTGGCCAAGAAAGCGCTATGGCGTCCCGTTGACCAGCCGAATCCCGACCCGGAAATTGCCGCGCTGGAGGAAGAACTTTTATCCCGCATCAACGACCTGGGTATCGGGCCTATGGGTATAGGCGGCACCACGACGGCGCTGGCGGTGCATGCTGAGGCCAGGCCGACGCATATTGCCAGCCTGCCGGTAGCCATAAACCTGCAATGTCACTGCGCCCGCCACAAGGAGGCCAGATTATAGAATGGAAGCAGTGCATATAACCACGCCTCTTGACCGAAAGATAATTAAGGAACTGACCGCAGGCACCTCCGTGCTTATTTCCGGAATTATATATACGGTGCGGGACGCCGCCCATAAGCGGCTCATTGAGGCGTTGAAAAGGAAGGAAGAGCTTCCATTTATCTTAAAAGGGCAGACCATCTATTACGCCGGACCATCCCCGGCGAGGCCGGGTCGTACCATCGGTTCCGCAGGTCCCACTACCAGCGGCCGCATGGACGTTTATACTCCCCGCATGCTGTCCGTCGGTGTGAAGGCGATGATTGGCAAAGGCAGCCGCTCTATGGAAGCGAGAGAGGCGATGCAGAAATATAAGGCGGTCTACTTTGTCGCCACCGGCGGGGCCGGAGCCCTGCTTGCTCAGACGATTAAGAAGGCGACGGTTGTTGCCTACGAGGACCTGGGCCCGGAAGCAATCAGGATGTTAACGGTGGATAATTTCCCGGCCATTGTGGCCAATGACATCTATGGGAATGACCTCTTCGAGCAGGGCAGAGCCCAGTACCGAAAAGAGAAAGGCTAGCCCATGAAATGTATTTTCTGCCGGATTGTGGCCGGTGAGCTTCCCAGCGATACGCTGTACCAGGATGATGAGGTTATGGCCTTTCGGGATATCAACCCTCTGGCTCCAACCCACGTGCTGATAATACCAAAGCGGCATATCGCGTCTCTGGCCGATTTGACTGGCGACGAAATATCGCTTATCGGGCGTATGGCCGGGGTGGCCAATAAGCTCGCCAGGCAGGAGGGCGTTGCCGAAAAGGGCTACAGACTCGTTGTCAGCAGCGGCGAGGACGGGGGCCAGGTGGTGCCCCACCTCCATATGCACCTCCTCGGCGGGAGAAGGCTGGCGGATAGGCTGTGCTAGTCAGCCTTTGGCTTCTCTTTAAAGCGGTTCAGGTAGGCAAGTAACCCGGCAATGCTTTTAGCATCGCAGATGCGCCCCGAGGCTATGAGTTCAGGTATTTCCCCGATTGGCACGCGGACAACGTTGATTGCCCCGGTATCTTCGGCGATTAGCTGGCTCGGCACCAGCCCCGTGGCAAGGTAAAGGTAAAGGTACTCAGTGCAGTATCCCGGTGCCGAATAGAAGCCGCCCAGCCTCTGTACCTTCCGGGGCATATAGCCGATTTCTTCCTGCAGCTCGCGGTTGACCGCCTCTTCGGGGTCTTCTCCGGGGTCAATACCTCCGGCCGGTATCTCCAGCAGCTCACTCTCCACCGGCTTGCGGAACTGCTTTACCAGCAGCACGTTATCACTCTCATCAATGACGACGACGGCAATACAGTCGCTGTGCTCCACGATTTCCCGGGTCGTCTGTCGCCCATTGCTCAACCGGACGGAATCCACCCTCATCTTCACCGCCCTTCCGTCGTAAATTAGCTGGCTGGAGAGAGTCTCTTCCACTTGACTAAGCCCTTTCGTTCTAAAAATGACGGATGAGTGCTATCTCGCCGCAGTCAGGGAATTTGGGACACCGGAAGCATTCGGTCCAGACCTTGCGCGGCAGCTCCATCTTATCTATCTCACTGAGGCCAAATTTCTTAAAGAAAGCGGGCTGATAGGTCAGGCAGAAAATAGTGGGGATGCCAAGCGACTCCGCTTCATTGAGGCAGGCATTAACGAGTACGGTACCCAAGCCCTGTTTCTGGCATTCCTCGGCCACGGCGACGGACTTGATTTCCGCCAGGTCGGACCAGATGATGTGCATTGCCGCGCAGGCAAGCATGCGCTCGTCCTTACGGTGGACAAAATAGTCGCGAATGTTTTCGTAGATATCACTCAACGAGCGTGGCAGCATCTCGTCTCTGTCGGCGAAGTGGTTGATAAGC
>JABMRL010000160.1 GCA_013202615.1 Dehalococcoidia bacterium | reverse complement strand
GGCCTCTGCATCGGGCACGATACCTTATTTATAAAGTACTGTCGGGTGCCGATGACGGTGATAGCGGTAAAGGACCGGGTCTTCGGCCATAATCCGCTGGCGGCGCTTTACCTGGCCAATACCGGGTACTATGGTCGCCTGATGAACAAAACTGCTGAGGAGTAGCAGTTAGGTTTCCGATTAAGGAGGTTAAGAAAAATGGCTATTCTTGAAATCAGCGTCATGCCGCTGGGCACCGGGACGCCTTCGGTGAGCCGGTTTGTCGCCGGTGCGGTGAAGATACTGCAGGCGGAGAAAGGCGTAAAATACGAAATGTCCTCGATGGGCACCAACATTGAGGGAGACCTGGAGCAGCTCCTCGCTCTGGCCCGGCGGATGCACCGTTCTGCTTTCGACGCCGGCGCCCAGAGGGTAGTGACCACCATGAAGATTGACGAGCGGCGGGACCAGATGGCGAGCATACAGAGCAAAGTGGCATCGGTAGAACGAGAACTGAAAAAGGCCTGATAAATCCGATGGAGTTAGTCCACGTTTTTATTCTGCTGGGGACCGGGGTCTTCGTTGGTTTTGCCAGCGGCCTGCTCGGGGTCGGCGGTGGTTTCATCATGGCTCCGGTGCAGTATTTCGTCTTCGTTGACATGGGCGTACCGGCTGATGAAGCCATCAGGCTGGCTTTCGGCACCAACCTGCTGGTCGTCCTGTTTAACTCTCTGAGCGGGACTTGGCGGTATCATAAACTGGGTGCGGTAAACTGGAGGGCGGCGCTTGTCATGGGTATCTCCGGGCTGGCGTTTGCTTATGCCGGAGCTACCCTGGCGACGCGTCTTCCCGGAGAGGTGCTGAGAATAGCTTTCGGCGTTGTCGTCCTGTTCAGCGCTGTCCGTATGCTCACCGCACGGACCAGTGAGGCAGGGCGGGAGCCGGTGGACAATCCCTGGCTCTTGTTTGTCTGGGCTATACCTGTGGGGGTGATTGCGGGCATGCTGGGTGTGGGTGGTGGTGTGGTGGTGGTGCCGATAATGGTGCTGGCGCTGCGTTTCAATATCCACCGCGCCGTAGCCACATCCCTGGCCATGATTATCTTAAACAGCATCGGCGGCCTGGCCGGCTATATTATCAATGGACTGGGTGTTCCGAGCCTGCTGCCTTATTCCATCGGCTACGTGAACCTGCCCTCGGCTTTCCTTTTAATCGTGAGCAGCTTCGTCATGGTGCAGGTAGGTGCCGTGGTCGCGCACCGGCTCCCGGGCCGTCGTCTCCGCTTCATCTTTATTCTGCTCATGTTCTACATCGGTCTGAAGATGCTTGGCGTGTTCGAATGGCTGGGCTGGCCGATATGATTGTCCGGCGTTGCATTTTCCACTTCCTTATGCTATAGTTATCACTTGGAAGAGAATAATAAACCGCTAGGGGTGCTCACGAGCTGAGAGTCCGGAAGGACAACCCTGAGGACCTGAACTCGGTAATGCGAGCGTGGGGAAGCGGCAGTGACTTGGACCAAGGGTCTTGAAGTAACCGCCGGAGCCCTTGGTTTTTACTTTTGGGAGGCAAAAAATGACGCAACTGGAATCGGCCAGAAAAGGCATCGTAACGCCGGCGCTGAAAGTGGTGGCGGAAGCGGAAGGACTGGACGCGGAGTTTATCCGGGAGGGTGTCGCCGGGGGGAGAATAGTAATCCCGGCCAATATCAATCATGAAAAACTGATTCCCTGTGGCATAGGCCAGGGCTTGAAAACCAAGGTCAATGCCAACATTGGCACGTCCTCTGACTTCGGTGATATAAACACGGAACTGGAAAAGATGCGCGTATCCATTGATGCCGGAGCGGACACGGTGATGGACCTGAGCACCGGTGGCGATATCGGCGCCATACGGCGAGCAATAGTAGCCGCCAGCACTGCGGGAATTGGCACCGTGCCCATCTATCAGGCGGGAATCAAGGCCATAGAGCGGCATGACGCCATCGTGAAGATGACGGCGGATGAGCTGTTCGCGGTGATTGAAGAGCATGCCCGGGATGGCGTCGATTTTGTTACCGTGCACTGCGGCGTTACCCGGGTGGCCATTGACCGACTAAAGAACCAGGGTCGGGTTGCCGACGTGGTATCACGCGGCGGCGCTTTCCTGATTGGCTGGATAATACACAATGAGCAGGAGAATCCACTTTACGAGCAGTACGACCGACTTCTGGACATTGCCCGTGAATATGATGTCACCTTGAGTCTGGGCGACGGCCTGCGTCCCGGCAGCCTGGCGGACGCCACCGACCGGGCTCAGATAGAGGAACTGCTTACCCTGGGTGAGCTGGTGGAGAGAGCCTGGGAAGCCGGGGTTCAGGTGATGGTGGAGGGGCCCGGACATCTGCCCCTGAACCAGATTGAGACCAATGTCAAACTGCAAAAAGCGGTTTGCCGGGGAGCACCGTTTTACGTGCTGGGTCCGCTGGTAACCGATATTGGTGCCGGCTATGACCATATCACGGGAGCTATCGGCGGTGCCATAGCCGCCGCGGCCGGCACCGATTTTCTCTGCTACGTGACGCCATCAGAGCACCTTTCTCTGCCCGATTACGAAGATGTGAAACAGGGGGTAATCGCCTCACGCATCGCTGCTCATGCCGGTGACATTGCCAAGGGCGTAAAAGGCGCCGAGGAGTGGGACCGGAAGATGTCACTGGCCCGCAAGCAGTTCGACTGGGAAGAACAGGCCCGGCTTTCGTTAAATCCGGAGCGGTCCCAGAAGGTGCATCGACAGCATACCACTGCCGGCTCAGCCTGCAGCATGTGCGGCAAATACTGCGCCATGGAACTTGTGGATAAGTATCTGGGCATCGGCTCACCCCGGTGTTAACTTGACATAATCGCATGGGTGGTGCTTTTAGCTTAGGCAGAATTTTCGGCATCCAGTTCCGCATCCACTACAGCTGGTTCATAATCTTCGTGCTGATTACCGTCTCCCTCTCCTGGCAGTACTTTCCGTACGCCTATCCGGAATGGAGTTCCCCGACCTACTGGCTCACCGGCATAGCGACCAGCTTGCTTTTCTTCGCCTCCGTGGTGGCTCATGAACTGGCCCACAGCCTGGTCGGTCGGGCAAATGGCATTCCCATGAGAAGCATAACCCTGTTTCTCTTTGGTGGGGTGGCTCACATGGCACGTGAGGCCTCGCGGCACGGGGCGGAATTCCGGATGGCGCTGGCTGGCCCGCTGGCGAGCCTGGTCATTGGCGGCTTATTTTTCCTGCTCTATATTTTGCTGCAAGGCGTCAACGAGCCAATCGCTGCCCTCTCGTTCTGGCTGGCACGGATAAACGCGGTGCTGGCTCTCTTCAACCTGATTCCCGGCTTTCCCCTCGACGGCGGTCGTATCTTTCGCTCCCTTCTGTGGCGCTTCAGCGGCAATTACCAGCGCGCCACCCGTATTGCGGTCGAGGTTGGGCGGGGAGTCGGTTATCTTTTTATAGCCGCTGGCGTCATCCTGATGTTCATTTATCCGGGGAACTGGTTTAACGGCCTCTGGCTGGCATTTATCGGACTGTTCCTGAGCTATATGGCCACCGCCAGTTACCGGCAGGCACAGTGGCAGGCAGCACTGCAGGGAATCAGGGTGGCTGACGTTATGGCGACCACCTGCCCGGTGATATCTCCGGATATGACCATCAGCCAGGTGGTTCAGGGCTATATCTTTACCAGCGGGCACCGGTGTTTCCTGGTCACCGACGGTGGAGAGCTGCGCGGCATGCTGACTTTACGGAACATCAAGTCGGTTGACCAGAAGGAATGGTATGCTACATCGGTGGGCGATGCTATGACTCCGGCGGAGCGACTAAAAGTAATCCAGCCCGATGAAGAAGTGCTGAGCGTAATCGAGAAAATGGAAGAGTATAATATCAGCCAGATGCCGGTGGTGAGCGAGGGCAGAATCACCGGCCTGATAGACCGCGACGACGTGCTCAGGCTTCTCTATACACGTTCCAGACTCGGTATATAGCGTCCTTACCTTTCGGTTCTATTGACTTTTGAGGTCAGCGTAGTAGAATGGGAAAAATGCGGAGGCTTCCGGTCACCGGTGATAATTGTTCTCTTCAGTGTAGTGTATCCAGTGACGGTATCAAACAAGGAGCATTTGGGTTGAAAGCGGTTGTTTTGGCGGCTGGTGAGGGCAGCCGGATGCGACCCCTTACTTATGCCAGGCCCAAGGTAATGCTGCCCATTGCCGGCAGACCCATACTGGAGCACCTGCTCATCGAAGCGAGTGCGGCTGGCATCAGTGATTTCATCTTCGTGGTTGGCTATCATGACGAGGTGGTGCTTGAGTATTTCGGTGATGGCCAGAAGTGGAACGTGCAGATTGACTACGTAAAACAGCGGCGGCAGCTGGGTACCGCGGATGCCTTGAGGATGGTGGCGGACCTGACGGCGGGCGATTTCCTGCTCATTAACGGCGATATGATTATCGGTCGCCGGGATATAGCGGAAATGGCGGCTAAGAAAGGTACGACGATGACGGCAATTGAAGTGGCTGACACGCGAGGGCTGGGCATTGTCGAAGTGGATGATGGCAGGGTGGTCCGTATTTATGAGAAAGAGGAAAACCCGCCCTCGCACCTGGCAAACGCTGGCCTGTACCTCATGACGCCGGAGATTCATAAAGCGATATCCCGGACCGGGAAATCGCCGCGCGGCGAGTATGAGCTGACTGATTCTCTGGCCTTGATGATGGAGGCCGGGCATAATATTGCCTGCCATACCATAAGCCAGTGGCTGGATATCAGCTATCCCTGGGATTTGCTGACCGCAAATGAAACATTGATGGCCGGGTTAAAAGCGCAGAACTCGGGCGAGGTGGAGGCAAACGTGGTCATGAAAGGCCCCGTTTCCGTTGGCAAAAATACGGTCATTCGTTCTGGTTCATATATTATCGGACCGGTGATAATCGGGGAGGACTGTGATATTGGTCCCAACTGCTACATCAGGCCCTGCACCGCCATCGGGGACAATTGCCATATCGGCAACGCGGTGGGAGTGAAGAACTGCATTGTTATGAAAAACAGCAACCTTCCCCATCATAACTATGCTGGCGACAGCGTCATCGGCGAGTCGTGTAATCTTGGCGCCGGCACCAAAATCGCCAACCTGAGACTGGACAAGAAGACGGTACTCGTTCAGGGTACTGATACCGGCAGGCGTAAGCTGGGCGCCATAATCGGGGATATGGTGGAAACGGGGATAAACGCCAGCATCAATGTC
>JABMRL010000159.1 GCA_013202615.1 Dehalococcoidia bacterium | reverse complement strand
TCAGCATCGGCTTGTGGTGTTGAATATCCATGACTATACCTTCATCGCCCAGCCAGTTTTTGGCCTGTTCAAGGTGATAGTAATCAGCGATATATTCTGTATGCTCCTCGATGTATTTCACGACCTTGTAATCTTCCGGCTCCTTAATCAGGCGCGCGACATACCAGGGCGTTATGTCGTCCCAGCCGCGCACCCCGTGCCATTGTCCGGTGCCGGGCGCCCTCATTTCATCCTGATAAACCGTTCCCACCGGTGTGGTAAAGACACGATGGTAAACCGTCTGTCCGTTTTTCTTCAGCCACTGCTCCGATATATCCACGTCATGTATCCTGGTCGCGTAACTGGGCCTCGCCCAGCTGATGCCCATCCCCCGGTTGCGGCACTCACGCTCCGCCCAGCCGGTCTGCATATGCCGCCAGTTATGGAAAAAGGGTAACCTGTCCACTTTTTCCCGGCCGTTGGCCTTCAAAATCCTCTCTCGACGCGTCATCTCGGCCATCTTAGTTCCTCCTCTCCTGAGCGCCGACCCACTCCACGCACTTCTTGACCCCCTCCAGGGCATTGACCGCCTTGTGGTCGGCGCCGATGCTGGCGGCGAATTCATCCGTTATCGGCGTGCCGCCGATAATAACCTTAACTTTATCCCGCAGATTGATTGCCTTCAGCGCCTCGATTACCTCGCCCATCCTGGGCATGGTGAGCGTGAGCAGTGCCGACATGCCCACAATAGACGGCTGGTGCTCCTTTATGGCACTGATGATGTTCTCTGTAGAAACATCAACTCCCAGGTCAATCACTTCGAAGCCCTGCACCTGCAGGAGGCTGGTGGCAATGTTTTTACCCAGGTCATGGTGGTCTCCCTCCACCGTGGCGATAACCACCTTGCCAATTTTCCTGGCGCCTTCGCCCTTGATATATGGTGTTACCACTTTAATCCCTTCCCTCATCACCTCCGCCGCCACCACGAGCTCTGACAGAAAGTAATCGCCTTTCTCAAATTTATCGCCCACGATGGCCATGCCCGGAACCATACCATCGTTAATGGCTCTATTCGCGTCGATACCGGACTTCATAGCCTCCTCGGCGGCTTTCGCCACGGCGGCGAAATCCAGATTAACGATGCTTTCCTTCAATGCTGCCAGATGTTTGTCTTCACCCAATGACTTCCTCCTGTATTGCCGGAATTACGCCTGTGTTAATTTTGGTTTATCTTTCTGTTCAATCAAAGCGCGCCGCGGTATATCTTTTCCACGTCCTTTTCGGTCAGGTCGCGCGGGTTGACAGCAAAAAGCCGACTCTGTTTCATACCGCCCGCCACCAGCCTGGGGAGGTCATCAGCCGATATGCCGTAGGCGCTCAGTTTATCCGGTATCCCGACATCGGCAAGCAGCTGGTGCAGCCTGAGAACCAGTCGCTCCGCCGCCTGGTAATCGGACAGGCCTTCGGTTTTCTCGCCCATCGCCTTCGCAATACGGGCATATTTCGCCGGGTTGCCCGTTTTATTGTAATCGACCACGTAGGGCAGCATGATGGCGTTGGTCCGGCCGTGCGACATATGATACTCCGTGTCCAAAACGTAGGCCAGCGCGTGAACCGCCCCCACCCCACCGCTGCCGAATGCCAGCCCGGCCACCGTTGCCCCCAGCGACATGTTATATCTGGCTTCCACATTCTCTGCCTTGGCATAAGCTATCGGCAGGTTCTCGCCAATCAGGCGGATGGCCTCCAGGGCCAGAATGTCGCCGAAGGGAGTTGAAGTGCGGGAAACATACGTCTCCACGGCATGGGTCAACGCGTCAACGCCGGTATCTGCCGTCAACTTAGGCGGCATGGACAGGGTGAGCAGCGGGTCGACAATGGCTACATCGGCCAGATTATAATAGCTGAAAATAACTTTTTTATCATTATCTTTCTCATCGGTTACCACGAATACCCAGCTTACCTCGCTGCCCGTACCCGCCGTCGTAGGTATCAGTATCTTGGGTACACCGGCGCGGGGAACCATCTCCCTGCCGACGTAATCCAGCACACCGCCGCCGTTGGTGACCACTATGGAAGCGCCTTTGGCAACATCCAGCGAACTGCCCCCGCCTACGCCGATGATAATGTCATACCCTTTTTCATTTATCTCCCGGGCGCATTCGTCCACGATGTGGGCCGGCGGCTCGGCCTCCACACGGTCGAACAGCCCGTACTCTATTTTCAGCGCTTTCAGTGAATCTTCAACTGCCGCGGCCAAACCGCCTTCTACCACCCCGGCGTCAGTGACGATGAGCGCCTTCCCGGCACCCCTTTTTTCCACCTCGGCACCCACCTGGGAAACCACGCCGTTGCCGAATATGACCTTGTTCGGGGAGCGGAAGATATTCACCTTGTTCATTTCAAATATACCGTCAACCATTTTATTTCCCCTTTAACTGCTGCTGCTAAAACTGCACTTCACCAAACCCGAAATTATTCAATGGCGCTGAACCCGGTAACATGATATGTGTAACGCGGCGGAAGCCCGCTCATCGCCCGGTTCACCATCCTTTTCAGCTGGCACTTGCTCCGGCGCCGGTCTTCGAACTCTATCTCGAACAGGTCACCCTCGTTCAGGGAAACGTTACTGATGAGAGTCAGCTCTCCCCACCAGTGGGTTGCCGCCCGATGCTGGAAAACATGGTAATTAACGCCGGCCACTAACTCGCTATCGTCCAGTTTATACAGTTTGCCTGTGCTCATGCTATTAATTGGAACCAGAAAATTGAAACTTATGGCTATATTAACGCACGGCAGATTAGGTGTCAATTATGGAGGCATAACCGAGACCTGGTCGTTGGGAATCAACGGCGATAGCCGAACGGTATACGCGGTCGGTTAAGTTTGAAGATAGCTTGAAGCTATATTCTGCTATTATGGATTGAGAGTAATAAGCCCCTGGACGTGGGTGGTTCTATGCTTGGACCTCGTCCTCATCTCCGCCTTTGTCATCTCCGCCTT
>JABMRL010000025.1 GCA_013202615.1 Dehalococcoidia bacterium | reverse complement strand
CTTTCTTATCTCAAGCATTTCTGCCTCCTCATTACTGCCATACCAGGTCTTGCCATAGTAAATCTATAGAAGATAAGTGAAAAGATATATCCCGACTCCAATTAAAATTACACCGGCCGCCTTTTTTGAATATGTGGAGAAATTGCTTATTCCCCTGGAGGCAAGAACGCGCTGGGCGAAGCCGGTGGAGATTCCGGCACCGAGGACAAGAACCCAGTGCCCCAGCGCATATGCCAGCAGCAACCCGCCACTGAAAACGATGTCTCCCTTGGTAACAGCAAAAGTAAGGATTACCGCCAGCACCGGTGTGGCACACGGAGAAGCAACAATCCCGAAGAAAAGCCCCATGAGCAACGCGCCAAACAGAGCTTTCTTTTTGGGCAAAAACCGCTGTGATAGGCCAATATTGAGGTTGAACACACCGAGAAGCTGTAGTCCGAGGAGGATTGCCACCGGAGGTAACACGTAGTACCAGAAGCCGCCGACATCACCGAAAAGCCTGCCCATGGCACCGGCGATTATCCCCAACACCGTAAAGGTTATAGTTAATCCCAGGGTGAAGACTATTGAGTATTGAACCGCTTTCTTCTGTGAGCCTTCCGCGTATCCACCCACATAGCCCATTACCAGTGGTATCATTGCTAAGACGCATGGACTGGCACTGGATATGATTCCGCCCAGAAAACAGGCGGGGAATGCTATCCATGACTGGTTCTGAATTAACTCGCCGATGGCGGCCAGCAAGTTTTCCATCTACTTCACTCCTACCTGCTCCAGTTCCGCAAGTATCTCCTCCATTGACCAATAGCCTATATGTCGCGTTATCTCCTGGCCGTTCTCGTCGAATATTACCTGCGTTGGTATAGACATTATCTCGTATCCACGGGCAAGGCTCATTTGTTCATAGACCTCTGTAATCACCACGTTCAATTCCCTTTCGAACATGATGGCCAGATTTTCCAGTATTGGTTTCATCATTTTGCAGGGGATGCATTTGCTTGAACCGAATTCAGCTATTGTTGGCCGGCCGTTGGACAGGGCTTCTTGGAGGGAGGTCATGGTGAGACTGGGCGGAGGAGGCAATTCCTTCGCGGCTAAAATGGCATATTTCGAGAAGGTGCTGATTTGTCCCGTCACCACATGGTTTTCCGCATCCACTTTTTTGTAGTAGTAACTGCCCCACCCGTTTTCTTCATCATACGGAGCGATATACAGGTCTTTCTCCTGAACATCATCCGGTAAGTCCTCTGGCCTATAGGGCAGAGTGAGCATCAGTGGCGGATTTGAGGTTGCTTCGTGAGGTGTTAAATCGTAGACGGTGCCAATGATTTGAGCATCTGCCGGTGGGTTTGGTGGGTTGGGGTCAGCCTGTAACTGGAGAAAGTTTAATGGCTTGCCATCTTTATCCAAAAGAGTGGTGCCTGAGATCATTGATAGCGTAACCTTGCGGTCGGGAGATTCCAGAACTGCGTTACCTGCCAGCCTTCCCTCGCCGTGCAGAAAATAGGTGTGCTGTGTGCCTAACAGGTCAACATTCAATTCAGAGGTAGCCGGCCCTTCACTGACAGTTGCTGGTGCTTCGGTTGCCTGGCAGCTCACGGCGAGCGTCAGCAACAGCACCAGCGTGATGCCTATTGCTGATACCTTGGCGACAAAGTTTATACCTTTGAGTTTCATTTTTTCTTACAGTCCTGTTAGCAGCATCCAGAGATAGAGGAAATAATCAGCTCGTTACTATCCTTGACCGGCCTGTCTGACTGCCAGGAAAATACTTTTTCGCCGTTAATATGAATCTCAAAGCCGGTGGGGGGCACGGTACCCTGCAAAGCGGGGAACTTCTGGAACATGTCCTGAAGGCACTCGCCGACCGTGCTTCCGTTTACCTCAATCGTTTCCGCGCTACTGGCAAATTTCTGCCAGGACAGAGGCAAATGTATTTTGACTTGCATCTTATGTCCCCCTCGATTCAAAGGCGTTGTGTTCAATTAGTGCTCTCTGGTTGCTGATTCAACCTTGGAGCAGGCGTGATTAATAACTTTTTTGGCCCAGTCCATCAACTGCTTGCCCTCTTCCTCATCATTTATATAAGGGATATAAATCTTCCCGGGATATACATAGATAGTATTTCTGCCTTTTTTCAGCCTGATGGCTTTTTGAACTGGTTCATACACGGCATTAGCTATCTTCCCCGCCAGTTGAGGTAGGTTTTCACCAATGTCCTGGTTCAGCTCCGCCACCGCGCTCTTCCACTGGGCGCAGCAGCTGCTTTCCCACACAACTTCAAACTTCTTTTCAGTCAATGGCATGGCTCACACCTCTAACTAATTAGATTGCTCTCCAAATCTCCCTTGAGGGTTGATAATACGAACCGTAATGACTTCTCCCGTAGCCTAGGCCTCACCCATCTTTTCTTGAAGCCACCCGGTTATTTCTTTTAGCTCAGGAATTCTGCCCGCACACATCTGTTCTCCGTCTGTAAGCACGGCTGGCGTCAGCATTACGCCGCGTGCGGCCATCATCTTCAGGTCTTTGATTTCACCCACCATGGCATCCTCTCCTTCTTTGAGCCCCAGCTCCTTCAGCGCCTTTATCACATTCTCCTTGGTCTGGTGGCACCGCGGACAACCAGGCCCACAAACCTCAATCATCATTCCATTCACCTCCTTAAAGTAATATTCACTATCTTGACTAATCTAAAATGTAGCCCGCCACCCAGCCCACTAATGTCCCCAGCACAATAATGGTAGGGACATAGACCAGCGCTTTTTTCACCCCGAAAACCCTGGCGATTGCCAGCCAGTTAGGCAGGCTCAGGCCCGGGCCGGTGAGAAGCAGAGCTAAAGCAGGCCCCTTCCCCATACCCAGATTCATAAGCGTATCTACGAAGGGGGCTTCAGTCATGGTAGCGAAGTAGGTGATGGCGCCAAACATGGTTGCGATGAATGACTGGCGGAGCCCGACACCTCCGACCAGGGGCTCAACCCACTCCCGGGGCAGAAGGGCTCCGATGATGCCCACGATAAAAACACCGGCTAGCAGAAGCGGGAAAATGATGCGCACAAACCACAGCGTTTCCTTCAGCCAGTCCTTAATCTTATCTCTGCCGATGACCTTCCAGGCATATAGTGCTACGATTACCAGCCCCACTGCCCACACCACCACCTTATGCCAGTACGGGCCGTGAGTTACGATATAGTTTGGTGTCAGCAGCCAGGCGACCAGCAACAGGAGCAAGACGATGCTCTGGCGACTCATCAAAGGTCCGCCGCTTATCTGTATGGTGGAAACACGCTTTCTTTCTTCTCTGTAAAAGGCGTAGTCCATCACAAAGCCCACCGCGAAGGACATGAACAGGGCGCTTATCAATCGGGCAACTACCATCTCGGTGCCGATGATCTGACCGGTGTAGATGAGGGCCAGGATATTGGCCGACGGTGCTACCCAGAGTAGTATGAAAGCGGCGCCGACGCCCGCCCCGCCGCGATATATACCACTGGACACAGGGATTACCGTACAGGAGCAGGCGGCAACGAAGAAGCTGCCTCCAGCGGCAATGCCGAAAGAAGACAGCTT
>JABMRL010000158.1 GCA_013202615.1 Dehalococcoidia bacterium | reverse complement strand
TGCCAGGCGAATACCCTTTTACCCGTAACATAATGCCAGCCGGTTACCGCACCAGGTTATGGACGATGCGCCAGTACGCCGGCTTTGCCACCGTAGAGGAGACAAACAAGCGCTATAAATACCTTTACAAGCAGGGACAAACCGGCTTCAGCGTCGCTTTTCACCTGCCGACTCAAATGGGCTATGATTCGGACCATCCCCTGGCGCTTCCCGAGGTTGGGCGGGTTGGCGTGGCGATTGATTCACTGAAGGACATGGAAGACCTCTGGAGTGGCATTCCACTCGGCGAGGTAAGCACCTCAATGACAATCAACGCCACGGCTCCCATTATACTGGCGATGTACATCGCTGCCGCGGAGAAACAGGGCGCGGCGCAAGGTCAACTCATGGGAACCGTTCAGAATGACCTGCTGAAAGAATATGTGGCCAGGAATACATATATCTTCGCTCCCGAACCTTCAATGCGGCTGACCACGGATATATGCAGCTACTGCGCTCAGAATATGCCGAAATGGAACTCGATTAGCATTAGCGGCTATCATATGCGCGAGGCCGGGGCGACCGCCATTCAGGAGGCCGCCTTTAGTTTATGCAATGGAATCGCTTATGTACAGGCGATGATTGCTCGGGGAATGGACGTTGATTCTTTCGCCCCGCAATTCTCTTTTTTCTTTGCCGCTTTTACCAATCTCTTTGAAGAGATAGCCAAGTTCCGGGCACTGCGCCGGATGTGGGCAAAGATAATGAAGGAAAGGTTCAATGCTCAGAATGAACGGTCAGTGATGCTCAAGTTCCACGTTCAGACCG
Source organism: Dehalococcoidia bacterium (assembly GCA_013202615.1). Lineage (GTDB taxonomy): Bacteria > Chloroflexota > Dehalococcoidia > Dehalococcoidales > RBG-16-60-22 > E44-bin89. The sequence goes on along the minus strand of JABMRL010000158.1, from coordinate 4,201 downwards.
GCGGCTGTACCCTGGCTGAGCAGCAGCCACTCAATAACGTGGTCAGGGTAACCATGCAGGCACTGGCGGCGATTCTGGGCAGTTGCCAGTCCCTGCATACCAACTCTTATGACGAGGCGCTTGCCTTGCCCAGCGAGGAAGCGGTGCAGCTGGCCCTGCGTACACAGCAGATACTTGCCTTTGAGAGCGGTGTCGCCGATACTGTCGACCCGATGGGTGGCTCATACTACGTGGAATGGCTGACCAACAAGATAGAGGAAGGCGTACAGAAATATATCGCCACGATAGACAAAATGGGTGGGGCGCAGGAAGCGATTAAGAAAGGTTACATTCAGAGAGAGATAAGGCGGTCAGCGTACAACCACCAGAAGGCGGTAGATGCCGGCGAACAGGTTGTGGTTGGTGTCAATCAATATACTTCGGAAGAGCAGCCGGCCCTGGAGCTGTTTGAGATTGATGAGGGCGTTGCCAGGAAGCAGCTAGGGCGACTGAGCAAGCTAAAAAGCCGACGTAATAGCGATGAGGTTCAACAGGTTCTGGATAGGGTGCGCCAGGTAGCCAGCAGCGAGGAAAATATCATGCCGGTTCTCATTGAAGCGGTGAAGGCCTATGCCACGGTTGGGGAGCTATCTGACGTACTGAGAGGCGTGTTCGGCGAGTACAAGGAACCAAGTGTGCTGTAACGCGCATTTATAACACATGGGGAGTATGACATGGTAATAAAGAAAATACGGGTATTGATAGCTAAACCGGGCCTTGACGGACATGACCGCGGCGCCATCGCGGTGGCGCAGGGGTTGAGAGATGCGGGTATGGAGGTCATCTATCTGGGATTGCGTTTGACTCCGGAACAGATTGCGGAGGCGGCAATACAGGAAGATGTTGACGTTATCGGTCTGAGCTGCCTTTCCGGCGGTCACCTGACGCTCTTCTCCAAAACAATGGATAGTTTCAAAGAGAGAAGCGATAAGGAAATTATATTTCTCGGGGGTGGCATCATTCCGAAGAAAGATATCGAAGCGTTGAAAACAGCCGGTATTACGGGGACTTTCGGCCCGGGAACACCGATTAATGAAATCACCAGCTTTATCAAGGCTGAACTGGGGAGGGGAAGCGATGATAAAGAAGATTAACCATATTGGTATTGCCGTTAACAGCATTGACCAGGCCCTGAAGCTCTATACCGAGGTGCTGGGACTGGATGTCAAAGAAATTGCAGTCGTCGAGGAACAGCGGACCAGGACAGCCATTCTGCCGGTGGGCGAGAGCAGCATCGAGCTGCTCGAGTCAACTGATCCGGAAGGCCCGGTTGCCAAATATATTGCCAAGTTTGGTGAGGGGATGCACCATCTGGCGCTGGAAGTGGCTGATATTGAGGAGGCTCTGCGTCAAATGTCGCAGAATGGCATACCCTTAATCGATGAAAAACCCAGGAAAGGTGTTGAGGATACGAGTATTGCCTTCCTGCACCCCAAAGGTACCGGCAGAGTGCTGCTGGAGCTGGTGCAAGGCTGATTGACCGTGATACGTCCTGACGCTATGCCGTAATCGAGATGAGAAGAGTACCGCCCTTTTTAATTGCCCTGTTCCTGGTATCTGCCGCTGTTGTCTCTTCCTGTCAGCCAGAAACACCCGTTGACGAGGAGCAGCGACTTCAGTTGATAGCAGAGATAAAAGCTTTTGAAAGAGAAATCGGCTTTGCTGAGACGGAAAACTTCAAGACGTATAGTCCGGAAATGGAAGCGTACCACTACTTATTCTACACTCCCGGCATGCAGTTGCCATACTCACTCGATGACCCGGCGCTGATATCGGCGATTGGAACCCGGGACAGCGTCTATCTCGATTTTAAAAAGTATGATGCCTTTTTTTATTCCATTCCGTCTGTGGCCGGAGAAGGCACGCCGGTGACCGAATCTTTGCTGCAGGCGCCCCTCTACCGCTTCATCCAGATAATCTTTCACGAGGACTGGCATGAGCAGATTAACCTGCCTCATGGGCTGGAGGAGCCGTCGGCGGAGATAATCGGCTATGCCTCTGCCGTGCTGTTTGCCAGAGACAGGTTCGGTCAGGATTCACAGGTATATCGGACTCTGGTAAAACACTTCGATAACAAGCTCAGGGAAAGCGAGGTTTACGTAGAATATTACGACAAACTCGAAACCTTTTATGCGCAGTATCAGGAGGGAAAGCTTTCCGAAATGGATACGTTGATAAGGAAAGCCCGTTTGCTGGAAGCTATGGGCAATGAGCTTCACCGTATCTGGGGAGGTAGACCCGACCAGTTGAACAACGCTTTTATCGCCTTCCAGATGACCTACCTGCGACACCTGCCCTTAATGCATGAGGTTTTCCAGACAACCGATTTCGACCTCGGCAGGGCAATCCCGATATTCCTGGCCATGCCGGAACAAAAAACGGAATTTGATACTCTGGAGCAGATACAGGGCATAGAAAGGCGCGTTGCCGATTATTTGTCCCGTAATCTATAGAAACTCTATGATTTCCGCTGCTCATCCCACCGTGTGCCATTTATTCCCCGTAATACAGTGATAAACCCATATCCTCGCGTTTTCAATGTGGGGAATAATCGTGTAAGATGTTTAGGATTTTTTATCTTAAGGGGGAATTGATGGAGCAGGAAAACAAAGTGCAGTGGATTTATTCATCACGCGGTAATGAAGAGCTGGAGGAGCGGTACGACCAGTGGGCGCAGGACTATGATGCTGACCTTGAGCGTGATTATAAGTGGCAGGGGCCGGAGGTCGCCGCCGAGTTTTTTGCCAAATATGTGCCTAAAGAGGCGAGGATACTGGATGCCGGGGCCGGGACCGGGCTGGTGGGCGTTGTCCTGACGAAGAAGGGTTATCGTGATATAGCGGCGATGGACCTCTCCACAGGTATGCTTGAAGAAGCCCGTAAGAAAAACGTGTACCGTGAATTTCACCAGATGGTGATGGGCGAGACGCTGGACTTCCCAACGGATTTCTTTGACTCCACGATAAGCATCGGGGTGCTGACGGTGGGACATGCGCCGGCCAGTTCTCTTGACGAGTTAGTCAGGGTTACCAGGCCGGGCGGCTACATCGTGTTTTCCCTGCGCCCTGATGTCTATGAGGGCAGTGGGTTCAAGGAAAAGATGATTGGGCTGGAAAATAACGGCAAATGGAAGTTAGTTGAGGCGAGTGAAAAGAAGCAGGTGCTGCCCAGGGGTGAACCTGATGTCTTTCATCAGATATGGGTATACAGGGTAATTTAACAGGTAACTGGTCGATAGAACGCGTCGGCTCTATTAAATAAAAATATAAGAAAACGGTTAATTTGTCCCCGCAGGACATACCTTGAGGCATTCGTCGCAGGGAATGATTCGTCCCTGTTGTTCTTCCATGGCCATAACCTGTGAGAGGCACAGGGAGACATCGGTGACCCTGTACGGCTCGATGACGTTGACCGGACACGCCTCAAGGCACAGAGAACAGTTATGGCAGGTGGGATTCGGCGGCTCGGAAAGAATCGGCCTGGCTGGCAGTTGAAACGAGTCTTTAACTTTGATAGCCGCAAAACGCAGGCGCGCCCCATATTTATCATGCAGGACTACCGAATGCTTGCCCCGCTTGCCTATTCCAGTCTGAACGGCAAGTTCTTTGAGGTTCAGTTGCTCTCGCTTGGGATAACCGTGCCTGCCGACCAGTTCAGGTGTGTACCCCTTATCCCTGATGAAGCCGACCGCTGATTCCAGCAACGGAGACATATATTTCTCAAAACCAAATAGCTTGATTTCATCATCTATCCACCCGAAGTCGTCAAGGTTGCGTTCCGGTGTCGATTCGAGACCAACTATAATCAATGTACCGTGGTCGGGATGCTCCGCGATTCCAAAAACGTCGAATAACGAGCCGATGAAGTCTGATATCTCCTGTATGGTATCCTCCATTATTTATACTTTCGTTTGACTGGAGACATGTCACTGGGTGTTCAGCATCTCGGACAAGCGCAGCAGATTGAGGTCCAGTGGTTTTTCACCGGTAACGACTTCTGCCAGCGGAGTTGGTGTAACCTGTCCCTTATTCAGGCCAGCCAGCACGCCGAACTTTCCCTGGGCTATATATTCCGTGGCGGCGGCACCAAGACGGGTCGCCAGCAGCCGGTCAAAGGCGCCGGGAGTGCCTCCCCGCTGTACATGGCCCAGGGTGGTAATTCT
>JABMRL010000157.1 GCA_013202615.1 Dehalococcoidia bacterium | reverse complement strand
TCTTCCCGCCATTCGGTTATGAGCGATGACCAGATACGCCCGACCGCCTTTTCCAGTATTTCCTGGCGGGGGTCCGGCACATCGAGCGGCGGTAGTATACGGTCTTTAAACAATCTCAGGAAGGGACACCGCCCCTGCAGCTGCATTACGGTCTGGCGGGGGCCCCCATAGACCACATAGTCAATCAGTTTAGCCCTCGATTCAAACTGCTCCCGCGCGTGAAGGCATACCCTGTCCAGAAATTCCGCGGCCTGGTTTTCCCGACGCCGCTGGAATCGCTGCTGCGAGGAACCGCCCTTTTTATGCCTCCCGTGCACCAGTCCCGTCCCCACCTTACTCGTAACGAGCTTCTCACCCCGGCACAGGCCCACAGCATAGGCACCAAGATGCACCAGAATCAGGCCAATCGTGTAATCAACCTTGAGCAGACTGGCCAGCGGTCCGGTGGCAAACCCGCCGGACACAGTTTGCTCTCGCAGCGGGAAAGGAGGCAAAACCAGGTGCTTTTTCCCCCCGCCCCAGAACAGCACCGCTCCATTTTTTGAACCGGCAATCATGCCCGTCAGCTCTTCTGGAAAGTTTGATTTACTGCCAGCATTCCGCAGTACTTGCTTAATGCCGTCTGCAGACAGTCCCGCGGGCAGGTAGACGGTGCTGGCCGTAGCATCGCCGGTATTCTCCAGCTCGTCCAGAAGCTCAAGCATTTTAGCGCGACGCAGATAATATGTGTCTGATATCAATTCCGGCAATCCTTTTTATACTATGAACAGAAGTCATGCGGAGCTACAGACTGACCATGGTAGCGCCATCGCCGCCTTCATCGTGTTTGCCGGTGCGGAAGGACTTGACCAGCGGGTGGGCAGCCAGGAAATCCCGCACAATCTGGCGCACCGTGCCGCCACCGATTCCGTGTACGACCCGGACCTCGTTGAGGTTGGCGAGCACCGCATCATTGAGGTAGATATCAAGCGCCACCTCCACTTCATCGGCCCGTTTACCGCGAAGGTCAAGCTCGGTCGATATCACCTTTGTTGCCGTCCGCACCACAGCACCCTTTGCACGCGCTGGTTTTGGCTCGGCCACCTTTTCGACGCTCTCCAGACCGATTTTGAGCTTGAGCTGCCCTGCCTGAACCTCGACTTCCTGCGTATCTTCAAAAATAGACAGTACCGTGGCCTGCAGCCCGATGTCCTTTAAATATACGACGTCACCAGTTGAAATGCGCTGCTCCGGTTCCGGCTCGCCGGTCTTTGGCGTCCACGCCTCGCTGCCCAGTTGCTCGCGAGCCCCGGCCAGCGCCTTCTTTGCCTGTTCGAGCCTCTCCCTGGTCATTTCCCGGCGCAGCTCCGAATTTGCCTGGCGAATTTGCCGGTGCAGCTCGGCGGCTTCTCTGACAATGCCATCCCTGGCTTCCCGCAGCACTGCCTGTTCTTCTTGCTTCAGGCGCTCCAGCCGATTCTTAACCTCGGCGTTCTGCGCCTCCACCTCATTTCGCTCATTTTCCAGGGCAGTACGAAGTTCCCCTGTTTTCTGCTTCTCCACCATCAGGTCGCCCAGCAGCGATTCCAGCTCCAGAGTTCCTTTGGACAGCATGTTCCTGGCCCCGTCAATGATTTCCGGCGGGACGCCAAGTCGCGCGGCGGTAGCCAGAGCGTTGCTGCCGCCGGGTATGCCCACGGTAAGGTGATAGGTCGGCGCAAATGTCGCCGGGTCAAAGTCAAAAGAAGCGTTCTGCACCCCGAAAGTGGTATGGGCAAATGCTTTCAGGTCGCCATAATGAGTGGTGGCGACGGTCAGGATTTTTCTGTTCAGAAAGTGAAGCAGTACGGAACGGGCCAGGGCTGAGCCTTCGGTCGGGTCGGTACTTGTTCCCAGCTCATCTAGGAGCACCAGACTGCACGGAGTGGCAGTCCGTATAATACGGACAATATTGCCGATATGCCAGCTGAAAGTGGATAGCGTCTGCTCGATGCTCTGCTCATCACCGATATCGGCAAAGACGCCATCGAAGACGGGCAGGCATGTTTCCGGAGAAGCGGGAACAGGTATACCGGCCTGTGCCATCAGGCTGAACAACCCGATGGTTTTGAGCGCCACCGTTTTGCCGCCGGTATTGGGGCCGGTAATGACCAGAATGGAGAAATCGCGGCCCATTTCCAACGATAACGGCACTGCCTTCCCCTCGAGCAGAGGGTGCCTGGCCTCAACCAGTCTTATCGCCGCCTTTTCAGCGCTTCCTTTTTTCGCCCCGTTGATATCTATAAGTACCGGCTCGCAGGCTCTCACCACGCGGGCATACCTTGCTTTGGCCAACGCCAGGTCCAGTTCCGCCATCCTTTCGATGCTTAGAGAAAGCTCTGTCTCATATCCACCCACTCCGGCGCTGAGCTTCCGCAGTATTCTTTCCACCTCACGCTTTTCTTCATTCACCAGCTCACGGACGGTATTCCCCAGCTCCATGGTCGACCATGGTTCCACAAATACGGTGGCCCCGGTGTTGGACACGTCGTGGGTGATACCTTTTATCTCCTTTCTCATTTCCACCCTGACCGGGATAACATAC
>JABMRL010000024.1 GCA_013202615.1 Dehalococcoidia bacterium | reverse complement strand
GGTGTAATACTCGGTAAGCATTTGATAGTACAGAGTCTGGCTCAGACGTGCCCCGGGCGAAGCCTGGTTCATCCTGTCCATCATTCGGTACGTCCGAATTAGCAAATCAATTTCGCTTTTATGCTCGGCAGTTGTCATTCCCTTCTCGCCTCCAGCATTTCCAGGAAAGCCTGTACTCTGGTACGGATTTGCCCTGAGCCAGAAGTGCCGTATTCCACATCCAGTGCCAGGGTCGGTATACCGATTTCTTTCAGCCTTGCGGTGATTAGCGGTAGGTCATGGGCATAAGGTACACAATACCGGATAATCTGGCTGATAACGCCGTCCACTCTGAAGTCACGTGCGAGTTGGAGAACGCGATTAAACCTTTCATCCGAGGGTACCATCCGGGCACAGGGAAAATTGCTCAAATAGCGCCGCGATATGGCTTCCAGGGGAAGACGGCCATTCAGAACCACCGGGTCAGACCAGTAGCGGGTACTGGTGCACAATTCATCGGCCACTACCAGTCCGCCTAACTCTTCAATAGACCTGATAAACTCTGGATTGTTCATGACGCTGCCGGTGACCATCAGACGTGCCCGGCTCTGGTGAGTGATTCCTGAAACGGCTAATTCATCGAGCAGCTGTCGCAGGTACTGATTAAATAACTCCTTCGGCATACGGAAGCTAGCGTTAAGCACTTCCATCGTCTCAGCACCGGTAATCGACATCCTGTCAACCTTACGTAACTCGTAAAGTTTCTTCAGCAGCTCTCGTGACTCATTAAATACGGTAATAGACCGGAGCAGCGCTTCATCGGTTATCCTGGTGTCAAGGCATTGTTCCAGAAGCTGTTTGAGCTGTAATACCTGTTCATAATAAAGGCCCTGCGCGCGCTCGGTATATTTACGGGGCACCGTAAGAATGTGATGGAACGGCGTCTTGAGGTAGTAGCGCCACAGGTCAAACAGGCGGCGAGCTCCGTCACAGGTCGACCCGGCGATTACGCCATCCAGATAATCATACTCGCCACGCAAACCCATCTGCAAGCAGCTTCGGGAGAAAGAGCAGTTGTTGATGTAAAGATAGGCAGTGCCATCCTCCAGATCTACCTCCTGGGAATAGCCCGTGATGCGCACGGGAAGCGCTCCTGCGGCATGGATGAGCTCTTCGGGGACGTAAGTACAGAGCCAGCCGAAAACTTTCCCCCCCTGCCGTTTAAGCTCCAGAATTTCCTCAGTTTTAGGGAAGGTCTGGTTGACCGCACGGAAGCGGTCCAGCGTTGGTAACTTGGTATCTCCCATCTCTATCGAGCCCACAACATAGAATACCAGATACCTAGAATGGCTAGGTATTATGTTACAGGCAGGGTTAATAGATGTCAAGTCGTGCAATAGGGTCGTAAAAAAGGAAGGAATTTATCCAGGAAATCAATGAGTGCGACCGCGTGGCTAAAGTTTTTTCACCTTAAATGATTAGCCCTTTAATCTTTCAGAATCACACCTTTGCAGGATTGTAGCCAGCCTCAATAGCCTTTATGATAATAGTGTAGTCAAGCGATTAGGACTCAACTGTAACGGGGATTGGTGGAAGTTGGGGATAAGTTGAGTCCTAATTGTATTCCTAACAGGTATCAATCTGGTGATTTTTGCAGTGCGTTTGACATTTTTTAACCTTAATTAGCCAGCAATTAGTTTTCAGGGCATTAGCACATATCCAAATAAATTCAATTGATTGCCGGTATTTCTCATATTTGTAGCTGCCTTTTTTACAAAAACCCTGAATTATGTCACAGGAAGGATAATCAGGACAATCGGCACACGTTTCAAGTTCCCTTTATTCTAGCCCAGATGCGTATTTAAAAAACAAAGAGCTAGCATAAGCCGATAGAAAGACACTGTCGATACTCGTATGGTTGGGCTCAGGCCATTCGCTTGACAAGGCCAATGTCGGAGTGGACAATACTAGTCAAAATGGGTATAAAGTAAGAGTATGAAACCCGTAATCGGCTTTGTCGGAACCGGTGCCATGGGAACACCAATGGCACAGAATCTGCTTAAGGCGGGCTACCCTCTGGTGGTATACGACCTCAAGGATAAGGCTGTGGAAGCCCTGGCCAAAGCCGGTGCGGAAAAGGTCTTTTCGGCAAGAGAGCTTTCCAGCCGCAGCTCGGTTGTGATTACCATGCTCCCCGCCTCCCCCGACGTGGAGGCGGCGGTGCTCGGTTCAGAGGGCGTGATTGAAGGAGCCAGGCCCGGAGATATAGTAATCGATATGAGCAGCTCCTATCCCACAAGTACCAAAATGATATGTGAGCAGCTAGCGGTAAGGGGTATCAGGATGCTGGACGCACCCGTGAGCGGGGGCACAAATGGTGCCCGTGACGGGACCCTGGCAATCATGGTGGGCGGTGCGGAAAAAGATTACGAGGAATGTCGCCCCATCCTCGAGGCGATGGGACAAAGCATCTACCATTTAGGCAAGATAGGAGCCGGTCACACGGTCAAGGCGCTCAATAACCTTTGCTCAGCATGCAGCATGGTAATCACCTCAGAAGCTTTGATAGCAGCAAAGAGGCTGGGTCTCGCTCCGGAGAAGGTTATCGATGCCATAAACTCCGGCACCGGGCGAAGCTGGTCCAGTCAATTCAAGTTCCCCACCTTTGTCCTGAACGACAAATTTAATTCGGGCTTTTCCATCGGCCTTATGAATAAAGACCTGGAGATAGCCACACGCCTTGGCCGCGAACTCAATGTCCCCATGTTCGTGGGGGCACTGGTTCAGCAGCTTTACAACCAAGCTGTCGGTCGGGGTGGTGGGGATGAGTGTCATACCGCCATTATAAAATTCATCGAGGACTGGCATGGTGTTGAAGAGAGAAACAAAGAAGGAGGTTAATTGTCATGGTAGAAGCTGAGAAGCAGGCTTTCGTCGACAAAATGTACCGGGAGCGAGGTTATATCCTCGATTTCCATAAAGTGATGGCGGCCGAAGATTTCGATTTTCTGAAGGCTTATGACCAGTTGATTCAGGCAGGATACACAAAACAGCGAACGCTCGATGCCAAGACCAAAGAAATTATTTATGCGGTGATTCTGACGTCGGTGAAGGCAAGCGTAGACCACATAAAGAGTCACATCAAGCTGGCCCTGGACTATGGTGCGACTAAGAAAGAGGTCCTGGAAGCTCTGGAGATATGTATCCCCGCGGCCAGTGTACCTGCCTTCATGATCGGCTTTGAAGCCTGGAAGCAGGTGGTATCACCCCAGAGGGTAGAGCCCTCGCAGCCCTAGCGAGAGCTATGTTGAGAACGGTATAGCAGTATGTCCCTTTCACCAGGTAGCAAGAACAAACTCTACTATGGTTATATAATAGCTGCTGCCGCCGGCGTACTCCAAATAATCATGTGGGGGTTACTCAACACCTACGGCGTCTTTTTTATCCCCATGCATGATGAATTCGGATGGTCCAGGGCGGCAATTTCAGGTGCCCGTTCATTTTCCATGCTCGTATGGGGATTTATAAGTATCATTCTGGGTAGCCTTAACGATAGATACGGCCCGAGGGTCATCATGGCAGTCTGTGGTTGTTTCCTCGGTGCAGGTTACTTCCTCATGTCACAAGTTAGTACACTATGGCAGCTCTATATGTTCTACGGAATTATTATTGGAATTGGTGTCAGTGCGACAGATGTCGTGGTTCTTTCGACAGTTGCCAGGTGGTTCAAAAAGAAACTAGGCATGATGACCGGTATCGTCAAGGTGGGTACGGGACTCGGTATGTTTATCATGCCCCTCGCGGCAGATGGATTAATATCTTCTTATGGATGGCGTGATACTTATATGATTTTAGGGATTATGGGTGCGATTTTTGTTGTCTCAGTTTCTCAATTACTGCGCAAAGAACCGGGTAATATACAACAGAGGCCAAGTATAGCGAAAAGGGATACCCCGTCAAATATACATGCCTCACAATCAGGATCGTCTTTTCACGATGCTACACGCACTACACGACTTTGGCTCACCAGTATTATGTATCTTACTCTCTGGTTCTGTGTAAACATTGTCCTCGTGCATTTAGCACCACATGCGATGGATATGGGCATTTCCTCAGCAAAAGCAGCTGGAATTTTGTCTTCTATTGGAGCAATAAGTATTCTCGGAAGGCTTGTAATCGGATTTTCAAGCGACAGGATTGGCTGTAGAAAATCAATGATAGTATGCTGCACGATATTTGTTATTTCGTTTTCGGTACTGCTGATGGCAAGAGAATTCTGGATGTTGATTTTATTCGCCATAATTTACGGTTTTGCACATGGTGGTTACGCAACTCTAATATCTCCTATGGTAGCTGAGCTATTCGGGATGCGCTCCCACGGTGCAATATTGGGCATTATAATATTTCTCGGTACCATTGGTGGAGCCATTGGCCCAGTCTTTGCCGGCTATTTATTTGACACAACCGGTAGTTATCAATCGTCTTTCTTCGTCTGCATCGCCATGGGAGTTATAGGCCTTATTTTAAGCACTACGTTAAAACCTGTAACCGCTAAATCATTATAATCATCTTCGCAATATATTTTGACGGCACCC
>JABMRL010000156.1 GCA_013202615.1 Dehalococcoidia bacterium | reverse complement strand
TGCCACCGCTGTAGGTAGAACCGGGAGTGATGCCAAATAAATCACCTGTGGGGATTTCCCCACAGGTGATGTTTTCCGAAAGGTTATCGGTTATTGAGCTCCAGTTGGGCTGGCTGAGACAATAGTGTTTTAATTAGCTTATCGCTGTGTAACTTCACACCATATCATCGGCTGATAGCTACCACCAGTCATATCTCTGAACGGGTGTAGGCGAAAACTGCCCCCGGTAGTAATGTTGACCGAGAAAGGAGCGGTGCCATTGTCAGCTTGCCAATCAAAAAGGACCTCAGCATTCTGCAGGTTGAGAACTTGAATTTCTCCCTGCGTATCGGCAGGATCTCCATTTGCGTCGTAATACTGCAGCGCCATGTTGAGGTGCCGGTACTGCCGGATTAGTTCACCGGTATTGACCAGGGAGACTGTTATCACAAGGTCACCCGTATATTCGTCGTGTGGCTCTATGGTGAACAAGGTCTGTTGTGGCCAGGTACCGGTGAAGCTACCAAAGACGTAATCAGGTGGTGTGGTGGTGTTTGCCGTCACGTTGGCAAAATCAGACGTCGGGGCGGCAACGCCGATGGTGGCGGTGGCGGTGGTAAAGGTGTAGGCAAACATGCCGCCAGTTACCACTAACAATGCTAGCACGGAAATCAGCAATATCCTTTTCACTTATGCACCTCCATTTAATGACAGTTGATACTTACTTTGCGCCTGGATTTTACCACTTGTCATAATATTTGTCAACTCATTTGTGCTAATTCTTGTGTTTGTAAGGTATTCGTTTTGTTCTGTTTCTTCTCTCACATCGGGGTTACCACTCAAGGGCAACCCCGAAACTGTGCATTACTCATACTAAGTCACCTTACTGTGCCTGGAGAATTTCAGCGGTTATCGATGGCTGAATCGTCCCAAAATTAGTTATATAGCCCCAGGAATGAGACCGGTAGACGCCGCTCACAGCGTCAATATAGTATTCGTTAGCACTGACCAAATCCTTGGCAATAAACGTGACTACGCCGTTATTAAGAGTCAGGGGACGATCAATTCCCTGGATATCCACGGCAGTAGCATTGTCGGCGGAATCAACAAACCTTAGCTTCATCATCCACATACCGTAGTTTTTGCCCATCTCATCGATGTTGTCCAGATAGACGTTGATGGCTATGTCGCCGGTATAGTCATCGGTCACGTTGACGCTGAAGAGAGTGCCACCCCACATTGCGCCGCGGTAGCTCCCGAAAAGTTTGCTACCTTTATAAGTAGGTGGGGGCGTGGCCGCGGACCCGGATGCCGGGCCAATTTCGGCAAAGTCAGCAGTAGCAGCTGTGACACTAATTGCCTGGGTACCGGTGGTATAGGCATAGGCGAACATGCCACTGGTAACCGCCAGGGATGCCATCAGCGCGACAACTAGGTAACGCCTCAGTGTGTTCCCCATGATTCCATTCACTATGTTTCTCATTTTACTCTCCTCCTTTTTAGTAGTTGACAATTGGGCTTTGTTTTTCTACTATATGTTTACTATTTCCTCGGGGTGGTAGGTTTTCCTCTTCGAGTCTTTTTCAGGAGTGCCTACCATCTTTAATAGTGCCCGCTTTTTTTATTGTTCCCACATTTGATCACCCCCTGGTACTCTGTTTGTTTAACTTATATCTCCGCTGAGGGATTTGAAACGTTCTTTCAAACTCTCCTTGAAAGCGGTGAATTCTTCTTTGGTAATATATTCGGTACCCGGTTTGCCGGTGAAACTGACCCTTGAGACTACCGGTAAACCGCTCTGTGCCAGCTCAATCAGCATCAGCTTCTGGTCGTTGACGACCAGCTTGTAACGTATCGACTGAAGCCGGTTGTCGAGCGCCTCATCATCGATGCTCAGTGTACTTATTACCTGTTCCCTGGTGCTTCCATCAGCGACCCGGTGCAGGATTTCCGCCTCGCGGGGAGTGAGGTGCGCCAGCAATTGCCCGACCTGTTCGCCGAGCGAGGAGAACGCGGTAAAATCGTCAAGGACCCGGGAGGTAATTTCCGGTTTCCAGATGACCTCGCTTATCGGCTGTTTTCCTTTTGCCACTTCCCGTATCGTGTTGATTACGACTTCGGGGTCAACATCCTTGGTAAAACAGGCACCGGCGCCGCTTTTCAGGGCATTAAAAAACTGGTCTTCGTCATAGCTGTCCAGGACCAGGATAACCGATACTTCAGGCAGGGTTTGTTTAATCCTGCGCGTAGCTTCAAAACCATTTATCGTGTCATGGCTGGCATTCAGGATTGCTATCTGCGGCGGATTGGACTCGATAAACGTGAGTGCCTGCTCATTGTCCACATCCTCGCCGACCACTTCCATATCTTCCTCGCCGGACAGGGTGAAGTGGATGCCTTCACGAAAAAGCACTTGCCAGTCGGCCAGAAATACGGTTATCTTTTCCATGCTCAGCTCCTTCAAAGCTGTAATAATCTACTATTAATCTAGCATGCGGGCATAAAGAGAGGCATAAAAAAAATAAAGATTTCGTAAAGGTTCTATTAATGTTTCGTAAAGAGAATGGGGGATGGAAGGATTGGCAGCGCAGTGATTGAAGGAAAGGCTCCGGGTCTTGCGGCTGGAGGTCAGGCGGGGCTGACGAACTTGTAGCCCATGCCATGCTCGGTAACTATGATGCTGGGTGACGCAACGTTGTCGCCGAGCTTTTGCCGCAGGTGCTGTATGTGTACTCTGAGCAGGTCTCTGGCGTCACTATATGCTTCGCCGCAGGCTGTGACGAGCAGGTTTTCATGGGAAAGCAAACGCCCTTCATTCTTGATGAGATGGTAGAGCAATTTATATTCCGTGGATGTAAGCTTTACCGGCTTGCCGTCAACTATGACCTCATTGCGAGCAAAGTCAACCTGCAATTTCCCACTGGTGTAAGGTGGTTCCTCGGCGGGAGCCGGCGCGCCCCGGGCACGGCGCATTACCGCCTGTACCCGGGCAAGCAGTTCAATATGGCTGAAGGGCTTGGTAACGTAATCATCGGCGCCCAGTTCGAGTCCCTTGGCGATGTCCGTATCTTCGCTCTTCACGGTAAGCATTATTACCGGCACCTGAGAGAAGCGCCGTATCTCGCGGAGCACCTGGAAACCGTCCATATCGGGCAGTCCGATATCAAGTATGACCAGGTCAGGTTTTTCCTTCTCGATGAGCTCCAGCCCTTTATTTCCATCATTAGCAGGAGACACAGTGGCGCTGCCCCACCGTAGCTGAAAGCACAATGTAACGACCTCTATTATTTCTGGTGAATCATCAATAACTACTACTTTCATCAATTTACCTCTGAAGTTTGTCCTTGCCCCGGTAGCGGTAGAGAGCAGGTAAAGCGGCTGCCTTTTCCCGGGGTACTCTCCAGATGGATTGTACCACCGTGGAGTTCTACCAGGAACTTGGTAATGGCCAGTCCCAGTCCGCTTCCTTTACCTCCGCTAACCTGGAAATAAGGTTGGAAAACCAGCTCCTGCTTATCCGTGGAAATGCCGATGCCGTTATCAGCCACCACAATAATAAGACTTGTGTCATTCTTGGTGGCACTAACTGTTATGCTCCCTCCCTCCGGGGTGAACTTGCTGGCATTGGCCAGTAAATTCAGTATAATCTGTTCCAGGTAATGATGGTGCGCTATGATTCGGGGCAGGGTAGTGGGCAAATCAACATTTAAGGATTGGTTCCGGCTGTGCGTAATTGGATAAATCTGAGAAGTGACACCATGAACGATTGGTTCAACCTCAAGCAATTCAGGTTGGAAGGAGAACTCGCCGGAAAGCAGCCCGGCCATTTCCGAGAAGTGGGAAAGCTTTTCATCAAGGCTGTGCGCACTACGGATGATATTCTGGGTAAGTCTCAGTGGCATACTTTCCTTAGTTGCCTGAAGCTCTTCGACCAGAAGTTCTGCGGAAACAATAATGGCGGTAAGCAGCGTTTTCAGCTCGTGGACGGTGGCATCGCCAAAGCCGATTTTT
>JABMRL010000155.1 GCA_013202615.1 Dehalococcoidia bacterium | reverse complement strand
CTGTTTGTTCTCCCGATAAGCTTTATAGATGATATCTGCTATATCAGTAATTGACTCTTCTGGCAGTGCTTTTAGACAATCGCCCAGACCATCTATGTAATCACTTATTACCGACATCTCTGCCTCCAGTCATTTATATGAATGCTGACGTGTTCCCAAATAATTGTACCATCTTTTGAGTCGATGCTGCCGTTCTCTCTGCTCTCGCCGAAATCACCAAAAAGCCCGGGCGGGAACGGAGGTTCTTTACAGTTTGTAAAAGCTATGGACTAAGAACCTGAGCCAGCGAGGGAGCTGGCTCCTCCGGTTCCTCCAGATGAGGAATGAATGAGGCCTGCTTTTCCCATTCCAGCATGCCCTGGAACCAGATATAAGGGGCAGCCCTGGATGTCACCACCCGCATCTTTCTTAACGACAACATGGAATCAATGCTGTGTTCCCGCCTTGCTTCGGCTATTCGCTGTGCCGATACAGGGCCAATTCCGGGCACACGCAGCAGTTCCTCATAGCTCGCCCGGTTGACATCCACCGGGAACAGCCAGGGTTGATTTTCGGCAATAACCAGCTTGGGGTCTTTCTGCAACGAGAGCTCTCCTTTTTTCCCGAGAGCCAGCTCGACCTCTTTTAGCGGGAAGCCGTATATTCTGAGCAGCCAGTCGGACTGGTAAAGTCGGTGGGCGCGCAGCGGATTGGCCGGCGGCCTACCCTCGAGGGGTGAGTTGCTGACCGGCCGGAAAGGGCTGAAATAAGCCCTCCTCAACTCCACTTCACGATAGAGAGCCGAGGTCGTGCGCAGCAGGTCCAGGTCGCTTTCCCCCGCCGCCCCAACGACAAACTGCGTCGTCTGCCCGGATGGTGCCAGCCTTTCGTCCGCCGCCTTCAGCTTTTTGACCCAGCGCATCGGCTCCACAATGTTCCGGTAGAGGTCCTTTCGCTTGCTCAGCCTGGCTAGGTGCTGGACGGTGGGAGCCTCCATGTTCACGGAGACCCGGTCGGCCAGCTTGCAGCCCTCGGCAACACAATCGAACGAGGCCCCGGGCAGTATTTTGAGATGAATGTAACCCTTGAAACCATAGCGGTAACGCAGGATTTCCACCGTCTTGACCATGGCTTCCATGGTGCGGGTGGGGTTATCAGCGACTCCGGAGCTGAGAAAGAGCCCTCTTACCATTCTCCGCTCATAAAGCTGCATGAAAGCTCGGGCCAGCTCCTCGGGCTGGAAGGCGCGGCGGGGAAAGTCCCTGGCAACACGATTGACACAGTAGGCACAATCGTTCATGCAGACGTTGGTCAGCAGCACCTTGAACAGGCAGATTGAGCCACCGCCGGGCAGCGCGGCGCGGTGGATGAAACGCCGCGGCGAGGGCACGAAATCACGCACGCCGCTGTAGCCGCAAATATCGAATTGCGCCGCTGCTGACAGTGCCTTTAGCTTATCTTCAACCTCCATCTCCCACACCACCTTCTTAATAGAACAATTGTACTATAACATGGTAAGAAAACAGAGTCAATAGCCAGAACCGATAGGTTGGCCTCACTCGCTCATACGGGAGCCAACGAGAAGCATGATACCGGCCAGGGCCGCGACGGTGAACAGCGAAGCCTGAAACGTCCCGGTAATATCAATCAGGTAGCCGAAGATGGCCGGCATTACCAGAGAGACCAGGTTCCCCAATGAGGAGACAAGTCCAACCACGCTGGCCGCGAACGGCGCCAGCCGCTGGTGGTGCGTCGGTACGGATAGAATAATGGTAAGTACACCCATCGTGGTAAATCCGGTAACAAAAATACAGAGCAACAGGATAGAATACGGGGCGTAATTAATACCAACAATGGCCGCGGCAGCGATGATTCCCAGCAACGCTACCACCGCTCTGGTGTTCCGGAACCGGTCCAGGACAAAACCGATTGTAGGCGCCGCCAGCAAGTATCCCAGAGGGAGCAGCGTTGCCAGATTCGAGGGCAGCCCTTTAGCGACGAGTATTTTTGGCATCCAGGTGGCCAGGGTATCGTAGCTTCCTATACCGGCCATCATGAATATCAGCAGCACCCAGACACACCTGTCTCTGAATAGCCCGATGAAGCTTCTTAGCTGAAAGCTGTACGTTGCTACGGCGGTGCTTCTGGCTAGTGCCCACCAGAGGAGTGTAACTATGATAACCAGGCCGCTATAGGTAAGCAAAACATGACGCCAGTTAAGCAGCTCCAGCAAATAAGGCGTAAGGCCGAAGGCGGCGGCATTGCCGGCGGCAAAGCCAGAGATATACAGCCCGGTGGCAAATCCCGGCCGCTGCGGAGCCCATTCCTTCACCAGAAGCGGCAGGCACGGCATCACCGCAGCCAGCGCCACCCCGAGGAGAAACTGGCTGACCAGAAAGGTCACGTAGTCCGGTGCCAGTGCCCTGATTACGGCAAAAACGGCTACGAACGGCAGGGCAATCCGGAACGCTTTCCGGTAGCCAATCCGGTTGCCGAGCAGGCCCCAGGGAATACGGAAGAGCATGAGGCTGAACACGGCCACGGAAAAAATGAGCCCGAATTCAGCATGTGACAGGCTCATTTCTGCCATGATGGCGGTAACCATCGGGGCGGTACCAAAGTTCAGCAGGGGCATTAGAAAGGCAATGCCAAACGCTAAACAAAGCATCACCCGGTGATATCGGTTTTGTACGGTCTCAGACATGT
>JABMRL010000154.1 GCA_013202615.1 Dehalococcoidia bacterium | reverse complement strand
CGCCTTCGGCGATGCTGATACCGTACATTCTGGTTGAACTGGCCGCGGCGGGAATTGCCGATGATAACATCCGTTTCATTGCCGCCATCGGCGCGCTCGGCACGATGAACGGCATCGATTTCAGGAAAAATCTGGGCGATGATGTCATGTCGCGGTTCCTGTTCTACAACCACAACCCGTACGAGAACTGCACACCCCTCGGCGTGAGCAAACACGGGACACCGATTGAGGTGAACAGCGAGTTCGTTGCCTGCGACCTTAAAATAGGTATCGGTGCCATCGTGCCGCATCCGTACGGCTTTGGCGGCGGCTGCAAGATAATCCTGCCTGGTGTCGCCTCCATG
This sequence comes from Dehalococcoidia bacterium, assembly GCA_013202615.1. Classification (GTDB taxonomy): domain Bacteria; phylum Chloroflexota; class Dehalococcoidia; order Dehalococcoidales; family RBG-16-60-22; genus E44-bin89. The sequence goes on along the minus strand of JABMRL010000154.1, from coordinate 5,954 downwards.
CAGACGATTGCCTCCAACCACAACCGGCTGGCGGTCGACCCCTCGGTGGCCATTGGCAAATTGCGGGAAAATGTTATCCTTGAGGACATTATTGAGGCTGCCCGGATGGCCAAACTCGATGTCAAGGTGGACGCCATCGTCAATCTGAAAAGGAAGGTCACCGCGCTCTTCGTGGGTGACCCGGTCGAGGAACATAAAGCAGGCGTTGAGGTCGCTAAAGAGCACTACGCCACGGATATGGTACACGATGCCGATATTGTGGTGGCCAACTGCTTCTCCAAGGCGAACGAGATGCTGCTGGCGCCGCCGGTGGTATCACCGCTGCTGGCAGAGAACGGTGGCGGTGATATGGTGCTGGTGGTGGTGACGCCGGAAGGCCAGATACACCATTACTTCGACCGCAGCTTTGGGAAAAATTACGGTGGTCTGGGGTGGGGCCCACTGTGCCGCAAGAGCGCACTGCCGAACAACGCCAAGAAGCTGACCATTCTGGCCCCGTATCCGGATAAGGTGGGCGCTGACTGGGTGGCCCCGTATGAGATGGTGAACTGGGCAAGGAGCTGGCCGCAGGTGGTTGAAGACCTTGAAAAAAGGTATGGCAATAAGGCCAAAGTAGCCGTGGTGCCGGATGCTACCATTCAGTACTTTCCGGAAGCGGTACCGAAATGTGACGTTTGCTCCGGCTAAGCCGGAAAGGGACATAAATAAAGCAGGGTGTCGGTTGGTTTTTCGCCGGCACCCTGCCTTTTATCTCGTTTCGGGATATTTAGTCGCCGGGAACGGCAGGGCCTTTGGGCATGCCGCTGTGAGGGAAGTACTGCAGCGAGCCGTCGGGTACGACCACTGCTTTCGCCTTGTCGCCGTGGTTCTTTTTCAGTTCGGCCAGTATCTCAGCCCAGCTGTTGAGGATGGTAATCAGGTCAATCGGGCCAATCCAGTCGAGCCCGGCCTTGTCAATATATGGACCGAGGGCGTACATACGCTTCACCCGGGCGGGCAGTTTCTTATGAGCCCCGTAGAGCTGACCACCGATAGTCTTGCCAAAGCTGCGGGCAAGGTAGTGGCATATCTGCCCCTCGGGGATGTTACCGATGACGACGAGGTCGCCGCCGGACTCCTTGAGTATTTTGCTGCCCAGCCCTGCCACCAGTGCCGCCTCATTGGCTTTGGCATAGGAATTGGCCACGACGATGTCGGCATCACTCGGCGCCTCGCAGGCGTAGACTTTGCGGCCCATTTTCACGCCCTCACGCTGGGCTTCAACCAGGTCACCGCAGTAGAGTCCGATGGTATCCCGGTCGATGTTCACCAGGGCATTTATGGAGAAATCAAGCCCCGCCATACGGGCGATTTCCTCCATGTCCAGCCTCTGGACGTTGTCGTCCACTCTGCCCCATCCATCCAGCACCATAGTGCCAGTTTCGGAAATTGTGCACAGGCCGCCGTGATTGGCGGCAATGGACCTGGTGCTCGACACGCCGGGTAAAATCATCTTACCGCCGCCGCCGAAACCGGCGCTGGGGTGGGGCACCAGTGACCCGATGGATATCTTCAGGTCGCAGGCCATGAACTCGCTGTTCACCTCGACCGGGATGCCGCGCGAGGTGTCACCCAGGTAGGTGCAGTTTTCGTATGGATTATGGTTGAAGACGAGGTACTTCTGGGGAATGTCCTCGCCCAGCTTTTTCTGGAAGTCCATGAGTTTCATCGCGCCGTGGAGACCGAGGGCGGCGATAAACCTGATGTTCTCGTCTTTGATGCCTCCCTCGTGCAGTTCATCCAGAACATGCGGGACAATCTTGTCGATTTTGGTCGGTCGGGTGAGGTCATCAAAGATAATGCATACGTCTTTTTTCCCTTTGGCCATCTCGGCAAGGCGCGGTGTCCCTATGGGCTTGCGGAGCGCGTCTTTTATCTGCCCATCAGACAGTTTGGGGGCTTTCTCTCCCGCCATTCTGGGGACAATCACCTCCCAGGAATCGGGAAGCTCAAGTTCCAGCTCGGTGTCACCGTACCAGGGGAACTGCGGCACCTTGACAATCATGGTTGTACCTCCTTTTTTATCTACAATGCGGTTAAGTTAGCCTATCTTCTGACAAAGAGTCGTGCCATGTCAAGCGAAATCCATTATCGCGTTTCCTTATAATATTGGGCCGGTGCTATATAAGACTATGGGCTCGCGGTAGCCCCGGCGCATCTCTCGCTTGGTCAGCTTGCCCGAGGCAACGGCGATAACCTCGTCGAAAAAGCGGTCGGCCACTTCGTCAACCGATTCCGTGCCTTCGACAACGGTGTCGGCATAGATATCGAAGAAATCCTTTTCCTGGCTGTCCCGTGGCTTGCTCTGACGGCTGACCACCGAGATTTGAGGGATAAACGGGATATCACCCATCCAGCCGGGCGCGCAGCGAAAACTTGAGGAGACCCCGCCGCCGACATTGTAAATGTGAATATGCGCCCCGGCGGCCGCTTCGCTGCTGATGAGTTCGCTGGTCATGGCGGTTCCGTCCATGAAGTACAGTCCTTTGCCCGGCGGTTTCTCCGCGTACTCCAGGACACCCTGTATTGGAGAAGTTCCGCTTTTGGCCATCGCTCCTAATGATTTATCTTCAATTGTGGTCAGGCCTTCGGAGATGTTACCGCGGGTGGGCTGGGTGCCTCTGATATCCTCTCCGGAGGCTTTAATTATTGCCTCCTGGCGCTCTACCATCTCACGAAACTTGTTTGCCACCGTTTCATTTACTGCCCTTTTGGCCAGCAGATGGTCGGCACCGATGACCTCGGTGGTTTCCGAGAAAATAGCGGTGCCACCTTCGGCAATTAACCGGTCGAATACTTTACCGGTGGCCGCGTTGCCGGCAATGCCCGATACGGCGCTGGAACCACCGCATTTCACGCCCAGAGTCAGGTAACTCAGAGGAAATGGCTTGCGCTGTAGCCTGGATGCTTCGGCGACCATACTGCGGGTCGTGGCCAGCCCCTCGTCCATGAAACTCTGAAAGCCGTCGCTCTCCATTATAGTAAGGACTTTAACCGGCTTCTTGGATTTGGCAATCTCGCCGGCGATGATGGCTGGTGAAGGGTTCTCACAACCGACGCCGACCACAACGGCGGCGGCGACATTGGGACTGCTGCCTATGCCGGACAGCACTCGCAGTGCTTTTTCATTATCATCTTTAAAGCGGACGCAGACATGGGTATGGATGACAGGCACGGCACCCGGTACCGCATCAGCAATGGTAGCGGCCATTTCGTTGGCGCAGCGGCCGCTTGAGATGACGGCCACGTAGTTGCGTATGCCGGCTGAACCATCAGGTCTTTCATAGCCCAGAAATTCCATTATTTTGCCTCCCTGGCGCCGGGAAGGAGCGCGCTTTCGACATTATGTGTGTGAACATACTCACCCTTGCCTATCGGCCGGGTGGCAAGTCCGATAACCTCCCCGTACTTTAAAATCTTTTCACCATTCTTGACATCAACAACGGCCAGTTTGTGTCCGAATGGTACCGCCTGGCTGGCGGTCATTTCCCCCACCGGCCCCGACTTTGAAACCAGGCTGATGGTTTCTCCGGCCTCAATATCGTTGAGGGCGGTGGCGGTATTATCATCGGGGTTAATCCTCATGGCTCTTTTCATCATATTGCATCCTCCTTAATCTGGCCTTTTTCAGGCAGATTAGTTTTCGCTAAATTGCTGGATAAGGAGTATTGAGCATGACCCGCAATGCGCTTTCGGCCACTGCCGGATACAGGTTTCTAGGCTTTCCGACTAAATTTCTGAATCGCCCTCGGTCCTTTGTCGATTTTAAAGCCGGTGTAGGCAACCTCGCCAACGTAGATACTGCCCTGAGAATCAACGGCGATGGCGTGGGGAGCGATGAATAAGGCCTTCTCCCGGTCCATTCCTTCCGCAGCCCATTCGGACAGCAGCTTACCGTCTATTGTGTAAATGCGAACCCTGTCCGCCAGGTCGGAGATATAGACAATATCATCGTCGTCGATGAAAAGGTCGGTGGGGCGGAGCTGGTCGGTCCACATATCGAGCAGTTTGCCCTCACCGTCAAATATCTGAATGCGGCTGTTTTCCCGGTCGGGAATCCAGACCCGCTCCTTTTTATCCACCCAGATGTTATGGGGCAGGCGGAACTGGCTCGGGCCGGTGCCCGGTCCACCCCAGGAAAACAGGTACTTGCCATCGCTGCTGAATTTGTGAACCTCGGCGTTGCCGTAGCCATCGGCAACGTAAATGTTGCCTGATGGGCCGATGGCGACGCCGGTGGGCCGGTTGAATGGCCCGCCGCCTTTGGTGATGGACACCAGGCTGGCAAAGAAGTCGAACATATTAACGTAACCGGTGTCCGATGGCTTGTCCTCGGTGCCGAGGGTCATAAGCAGCTTGCCATCGGCAGTGAATTTGCGTACGGTGTGATTAAAATCATCGGTGCAGTAGATGTTCCCTTCAGGGTCGATGCAGCTGCCGTGCGCCCGCTTGAATACTCCTTCTCCCCAGGTGGCCTGCATGTTTCCCTCGCGGTCGAATATCATCAGGGGGTGGTCGCTGCGATTGAAAACATACACCCTGTCCTGCTTGTCGATGGCGATGCCGCCGACGTCAAGTATCGACCAGCCTTCAGGATATTTAGCCCACCCATCAACCAGTTCGTACGTATATTTACCAGAACCGTAAGCCATGCAATAATACCTCCTTCTACCTTACTGAATACTCGAACTATCGCGGTTCTTTCGCATGAGAGAATCGACCGCGAAAATCCGCTGCATTATATACATTTAAGGTCATTGTCTGTCAAGGACGGGATATCAGTTTCAGCATCTTCTCGGTGGCTTTAAGGCCGTGTCCGGTGAAAGCGGAGACAATGACTTCCCCCTGGCTTGAACCGGGAAGGTATTTCTTTACGCCGGCGATGGCCGCCGCCGAGGTGGGCTCAATGTAGTAGCCCTGGCCGCAGATTTCCACCAGCGCCTTCCTGATTTCATCCTCGCTGACAGTTATAAATTCACCGCCGGTCTGCCGGACGGCGTCAATGATTTGCCGGCCTCTCGCCGGCCGGGCAATGGCGATGCCCTCGGCCAGTGTTTCTTTCGTTTCTATCGGCGGGACTTCCGCCCGGTTTTCCTGATAAGCGCGGTAAAGAGGGGCGCAGTTTTCGGCCTGCACGCCGATTATTCGAGGCAGACGGTCGAGGATTCCCGCCCGCAGCAGTTCCCTGAAGCCGATGTCGGCGCCAAGCAGAAGCGTTCCGTTGCCCACGGGCAGGATAACGGTGTCGGGTGATTTCCAGCCAAGCTGCTCGCTGATTTCAAAAGCGAAGGTTTTGGTGCCGTGGAAGAAGAACGGGTTCCAGGCGTGGCTGGCGTAATAAATCTTCTCGGCGGCCAGTAAAGCTGCCTGTGCCGTGTCCTCCCTGGTTCCCGGTATCTTATGCAGTTCTGCACCGTAAAACTGTACCTGAGCCAGTTTTCCTGCGGAGGTATTTTCAGGTGCATAAATGTGGCAGCCAATGCCGGCCTGGGCGCAGTAGGCGGCAATTGCCGAGCCGGCATTACCGGAGGAATCCTCAACCACCTCTTTTATGCCCAGCTCCTTCACCTTGCTGATGAGGACGGAGGCACCCCTGTCCTTGTAAGAGCCGGTGGGGAACAGCTGGTCCTGTTTGATGAAGACGGCTTTGCCATCAATCATGACTTCGGTCAGTGGGGTGAACCCTTCCTCGAAAGAAGTAATGAAGGCGTTATCTTCCAGAGGAATTGCCTCACGGTAGCGCCACATGTTTGGCTTTCTCCGTTTTATCCGGGTCGGGTCGAAGACCGGTTGAAAGTCAATGTCCAGGACGCCGCCGCAGTCGCACCGCCACCGCGGTTCCTCCAGTGGATATGATGCCCGGCATTCCGTGCAGACAAATTTACTCATTCAAAATCCCGTTTATGTTTTAATGG
>JABMRL010000023.1 GCA_013202615.1 Dehalococcoidia bacterium | reverse complement strand
CGCCATTTGGCCACCTTGTCAACCAGCGCCCCGGTGGGGCAGACTTCAACGCAGGCGCAGCAGTACTTACATCCGGAGTTAACGAGCGATTTTCCGTCTGATGGTTCCGGCCAGCGGTCGCCGTCATGTTCCGACATCTTGATGGCTTCTATACCCCGTATCTCCTTGCAGGCGTTCACGCAGCGAGCGCAGCTGATACAGAGGTTATAGTCCCTTTCGAAGAGAGGGTTGTCCCGGTCAATCGGTAAGCTGCGGTACTGCCAGGTAAGCTCTTCCCCCTCCAGCCCTATGTAGTCGACGACCTTCTGCAGTTCGCATTGGCCGTTATAGGGACAGAGAACGCAGCGCTGGGTGACCGCCACGTTGCGCAGGCAGATATCGTATGGTCCGCAGCGGTCGCGCCGCTCGCAGACAAGACATTCGCAGGGATGATGGGCGAGGAGTTTTTTCAGCGCTTCCTTTCGTGCTTCCTGTAGCTGAGGCGTATCCGTGTGGACTACCATGCCCCCGGCGACCCTGGTATTGCAGGCGGTGACGGGTTCCTCCGTCCCCTCGATTTCCACCAGGCACAGCCGACAGGAGCCGTCGGGGGTGAGCATGGGGTGAGCGCAGATGGCCGGGATGTAAATTCCTGCCGCTATCGTCGCTTGCAGGAGGGTTGCCTCCTCGCCGACTTCAATCTTCTGTCCGTCAATGGTCAGTGTGCTCATTTCCCGTCCTACACCTTTCTAGTTCAGTTATTGTTTCTGACTCTGAGCAGTTTCACCAGCCGCCAGCTGGTGTTCTGGCAGAGAATTATAATATCCTCGGTAGGTAAATAATCGGTGATGGTGCGGTCGAACATGATACTGCCTTCAGGCGAGAATTCGTCATCGCCTTTCCAGAGCACCAGCGTCAACGGCACCATGCTCAAGGCATTAATGGTCACCGAGGCATCGCCGAAGTTTGCCTTGCGTCCGCCGACCGATTTCGCCATTTCCAGCAGTCGCTCCGGCTCGTTTCCGAAATACATGACCAGCGGTTTGATGGCCCGGTTGTAAAAGGTCGGGAAATAGCCGGTGCCTTCAGGAAGCTCTTTGAATGAGATGAGCTGGCCGGAGAGAGGCGTGCCCTTTGCCTGCGTAAAGTAGTGAAGCAGGAGTATTTTGTCCACGAGTGTAACATGTTCGTCCGTATCCTGAAAGGTGACCTCGGCTTCGGGATATTTTATGAGATACGCCCGGTTCAGGTAATCAAGGGATATGGTATTCTCTGATTTCAGAAATCGGGCGTCGCAGTGACGGCACTGTTGCTCAACATCTTCGATTTCAGCCAGCTTGGCCACAGCCAGTCGATAAGCCAGCTCATAACCGTATCCGTCATCCTGCTTGATGGGTGATGTCAAAGCTTTGCCTTCGCTCATCTTTTTCTTTTTCTATGGGAGATGCGCAATATTACCCGTTAGCTGTAGTATCGGGTTCCGGTGACTATATATCCAGCCAGGAGTGGGAGTAGAGCGATTCGCCGGTCAGCACCCTGACCGTTTTGGCGTACTTGACCTCTTCCTCGGTTAGCGAGGCATAATCCGGCTTCTCGCCGTCCATCATCCGGTGCACCAGGCTTAAAAGCTCTGGTCTCTCCCCCCGTACAATCTTTATCAGGTCGGTATCAAAGGCATCCACGATTGCCGAGTGCAGGCCGTGCTTCATAATCATCATGAGGTAGGTCCGGTTCAGCCACGGCCGGAGGTCATTCGGTGTGCCGTTGGAAATATTTGATAAGCCAACCACTGATTTGCAGCCCGGTGCAATCTCTCCGAGCATGGCCATAAACTCAATCAGTGCCTTGACCTGATTTATTTCTACCGATAGCGGACTGACGATGGGGTCAATCCATAGTTTTTCATTGGCGATGCCCATTTCCCCGGCCTTGTAGACGAAATCAACCGCGTTCATGGCCCGTTCGTTGGCGTCTCGCGGCATACCTTCGGTGCCCCAGAGCAGAGCGATGACATCAGAGTCGTATTTCTTGGCAAGCTCCAGGCCGGGTCCGATACGGTCCAGTTGCAGGGAGACGGAGTTGATAAGCGGAGTCTTCTTGGTCGCCTTAAGGCCCGCTTCCGTAGCCAGCAGGTTGGTCGTGTCCAGGGACAGGGACTTATCCGTTACTTCCTGCACCGTGTTGACCACCCAGGGCATTAGCTCCTCGCCGGTCTTCCGCGCCGGTCCGATGTTGAGATCGAGGTAGTCCACCCCGGCCTCGGTTTCGGCTTTGGCGAGGTCCTGAATCGGCTTGGGGTTTCTCTCCTTGAGCGCCGGGCCAATGGTCTGGGACATCATATTGATATTTTCACCAATGAGTATCATCTTTACCTCCTTAGGGAGTCCATGCTTTCACGTAGGCGGGAATGTGGGCGCCTTCTCTGGGGCCGACCAGTATCTCCCAGCCGGGCAGTTCCTCCTCCAAGCCACCGCTTTCCACGGCCGCATATCCCGGAATGATCAATTTCTGGTGTTTTACTTTATCCGTAATACCGCACTTCTTGATAAAGGGGCCGATGATATCGGCGCTGAACTTGCCTGCCGCCCAGGCGGTCAGCACCGAGAGACCCTCTGTGTCCTTCACCAGGAGCCAGCTGGGAACGCGACTGGTTTCCAGGTAGCCCGAAATCAGGAAGTAGGTGAGCGAAAAATTGGTCGTAACCAGCACCGGTGAACTCTCACCCGGTCCGCCAATAGTGTAGATTCCTTCCTGCGTCGCCAGTGGCCGCTGCGGGTCGGTGAAGATGTTCATCCTTTCCACGAGCAACGGATAAAGGCTTTCCCCGTAGAGGTCAGACAGCACAATGATGCCGCCGTATTTGGCAACGAACATTGAGGCCAGCATAGCTTCCTTCATCGGGTCGTCGGTCATCTCGCAGGGGAAGGTGATGGTGGGGAAGCCGAGCGGGCGGAATTTCTTGTTCAGTGCGGCGCTGCGGATAATAATCTGGTCTTCGAGCGCCTGGCGGGAAGTCCTGGAGCCGGAGTCAATGACAATATTCTTCAGGCCCGCCTGAGTTAATTTTTCGGTCAATTCCACGACTTCTTCCAGGCCCGAGCCTTTCGCTGCTACCGGGCAGGAGTTTGTCTTGGCCAGTTCCGCGACTTTGTCCGCGTTGTCTTTGGTGGCAGCGTAAATAAGCGGCTTGCGGTCGGCACAGGCTTTCAGTCCGGCCGCCAGGACGTCGGGGTTATTGCTCATCAGGATGATGCCGCCGTCACTGCCCTGTGCCACCTTGCCCACCAGGCTCTCAAATTTCTGGGGGTCGCCGGATTCGCTTTTCACCGCCACCAGTTCGGGGCGAAGAGAGAGTCCGACCCTCTCATACTGGAGGTTCTTGAACTTATCCAGTCTGGCTTTGACATCGGCATCGTCCATGGTGTCCTTGATGAGGATGGCGATGCCGGGCTGGTTCTCGAATCTTTTTTCGTGGCGGAACATGACCGTCTCGCCGCCAACCTTCAATGCCCGGTCGCCGACACCGATGGTAACCGGCAAAATGGGT
>JABMRL010000153.1 GCA_013202615.1 Dehalococcoidia bacterium | reverse complement strand
TCGGGAGATGACAATTACGCTGGCTTCCTCTCTGATGATTATCGCCCTTATCGCTCTGGTTTCGGTCCACGATACTTCCCGGCCGTGGCGCCTCTATATCTACGCCGTCTGCTTCGGTTACGGAGGCGGCTTTTTCACACCCACCATGACCGCTGGCGCGGCGGATATTTTCCATGGGAAACACTTCGGCGCCATCGCCGGCATACTGCTTACCGGTATGGGAATCGGCGGGGTGATTGGGCCATGGCTCGGCGGCTTCATATACGATATTACCGGCAGCTATACCATCGCTTTTTCCCTCTGTATGGCAGCCTTTGCCCTGGCCTGCACCGCGTTCTGGATTGCCGCACCGCGAAACGCAGACAAACTGAATGCGAAAATGATGAAAATACCCGCAACACCCGACCGACGTTAATGCCATGTTATTCCAGAGTGATAAGCCAGTAGACAACCGGACTTTAGACCAGCTCGCCGAACGGGCGGCAGCCCTGATTGCAGGGGCGGAAAAAATCGTGGTTTTCACCGGCGCCGGCGTCAGCACCGAATCGGGCATACCTGATTTTCGCAGCCCGGGCGGTATCTGGGACCGCTTTGACCCGGATGATTTCACCTACCAGAAATTCATCAGCAGTGCCAGCGCCCGGCATAGACAATGGCAGTTGCTCTGGAAAGAGCGCCTGACGGAGACGGTGAAGCCAAATCTCGCCCACCATGCCGTTGCCGAGCTACACAGATTAAATAAACTCGACTGCGTGATTACCCAGAACGTGGACAGCCTGCACCAGGCCGCCGGAGTCCCGGAGGATAAGGTGTTCGAGCTCCACGGCAGCATGCGCCGGGTGGTCTGCCTGCAGTGCCACCGGAGGTACACTATGCCGGAAGTCAAAAAGCGACTGGATGCCGGCGAAGAAGTCCCCGATTGCGAGGCATGCCACGGCATACTGAAACCGGATATCGTACTCTTCGGGGAGATGCTGCCGGACGAGGTATTTTCAGAAGCAGCCTCCCGTGCCGAGCACTGCGACCTTTTCATCGTCGCCGGTTCCAGCCTGGTCGTCTATCCCGCAGCACTGCTCCCGAGCTACGCCACCGATGCCGGTACCGAGCTGATAATCATAAACCTGAGCGAAACGCCCATGGACCAGCAGGCGAGCATAACTATCCGGGCTAAAGCCGGAGAAGCCATGTCAAGAATAATGCAGAAGCTGGCCGGGAAATGAACGGTTGAATTGACGCCACTCTTCAATTATAATTTAGTGGCTCTTAAATTTAACGCTTTTTAATACCCTTTTGATGAAAGCTAAACTTGCCAGCAAAGTACTCTCCGGCGATATCATCGCCGCCGCCAAGCTCATCAGCGGCGTAGCCGACGAAGCGCCCGGTGCCTTCGAGGAAATGAGCCATATTTATCCCCATACCGGAAAAGCGTACATCGTTGGCGTTACCGGCTCACCGGGCGCCGGCAAGAGCACCCTGACCAGTAATCTCATCGGCCACTTTCGCAAAGAGTTAATGACCATCGGCGTTATCGCCATTGACCCGACGAGCGCCTTCACCGGCGGGGCGCTGCTGGGTGACAGGATAAGGATGCAGCAGCATGGCGAGGATAAAGACGTATTCATCCGCAGCCTGGCGACGCGAGGCTTGCAGGGCGGTCTGGCCAAGGCCACCATCGAGACCATTCACATCATGGACGCCATGGGCAAAGATATCATCCTTGTTGAAACCGTTGGTTCAGGGCAGATAGAAATAGACATCACCAGAGTGGCCGATACCACCCTGTTCGTCATGACACCGGAGGCCGGCGACGCCATTCAGATGATGAAAGCGGGCATCCTGGAAGCCACCGATATTTTTGTCATCAACAAGGCCGACAGGGGAAACGCCGACCTTATCCAGACCGACCTCCAGACAATGCTCTCGATGAGGCACTGGCGTCCTGACGAATGGCAGCCCAGCATAATCTTCACCGAAGCCATCTATGACAAGGGTACCGCAGAGCTGGCGGTTGAAATATCCAGGCACCGGGAGCACCTCACCGTAACCGGCGAGCTGCAGAAACGGAAGAAACTGAGATTGAGGCTGGAGTTGATGGAAACGGTGGAAGGGCTCATCAAAGACAGCATCGCCGGCATTGACCACGGCAAGTATCTGGACAAGCTGATTGACGAGCTGCTCAAGGGAAGAATAAACCCGCAGGCGGCTGCACAAC
>JABMRL010000152.1 GCA_013202615.1 Dehalococcoidia bacterium | reverse complement strand
GTCAAACGCCTTCTTAATGCGATAGCGCAGTTCGCCCATGATACTCCACTGCTCCAGGGGTTTTACATCGCCCAGAATCTTGATATCAATGCCAGAATCGCCCAGCTTGTTCACTCTCAGCACCTTGGGCGTGGTCCGGATGCGAGAGTTCCAGTCCGGGTCTTCCGCCAGTTCCTGGCCAACGCGATTAATGACACTGATGGCGTGGTCAAGGTCGGTATCATAGGAGACCGAGACATCCAGATTGACACGCGAGAAGTGCCGGGTGTAGTTGCTGGCCACCTTTATTTCCCCGTTGGGAATGTGGTGCACAATGCCATCCAGGTCGCGCAGCACCGTTTTCCTCAGGGTTATATCCTCCACCAGACCTATCATATCGGCAACCCGGGCCACGTCGCCAACGCGGTATTGATTTTCCATTAGAATGAAAATGCCGGCAATGAGGTCTCTGATGAGATACTGAGCGCCAAAGCCGACGGCAATACCGGCAATACCGAAACCGGCCAGGAGGGGCCCGATGGCGACGTCAAGCTCAGATAGAACCATGAAGATAACGAGCAAAATGATCACCACCTTACCCAGCCCCATAAAGACGTACTGGATAGTATCCGCCCTCTTCCTCATCCCCTCCCGACTCTCGCCCCGCCTCGGCTTGGCCATCGAGCGCTGTATTACCGGAGGCAGGAATCTTCTCAACGCATACCAGAGGACAAATCCCACCAGCAGGATGATGAGGACACGGGCACCGTGCTCCAGAAACCACTGCTGCACCATCGGCACCGTTATCAGACTATAAATGCCCTCCTGTGATAAGATGATGGCTATTCCGGTAACACCGATAAATGCCAGCGCAGCTCCTTCCAGAGTCCAGAAGGCGATATTTATACCTCTGTGTACGCCGGTGCTGTGCCCTTCAGAGACCAGCTTCTCGATACCACCCTGAACGCGGCCTTTTATAATCAGCAAAACAATCAGTGCCAGTGCAGAGACGATAAAGAGCCACCAGCTGTTACTCGTAATCCAGTCCCACATATCAGATACCTCTCCCGTGCCGGGTAATGAAAATTATACTACTTTGACGTCTTACTTAATATAGCACCCGCGCGTCACCAACCCGACGGGTTATCTTCTTCCCGTCAAGGTGCTCCAGCAACGCCTGTGCGTATTTGCGACTGGTCTGAAACATGTCCCGCGCTTCCGCCAGCGTCACCTGTCCCTGCGCCCTGATTCGAGCGGTCACCTTCGCCACCATCTCATCATAAGCCGAAGCGGCAAAGACCACGTCATTGCTTATTTTCACCACCTGGCGCTGCTCAATGAGCAGGTTGAGCAGGTCGGGCTCGGGGATGAGGTCGCCGGGCGGGGCATAAGGATTCCCGGTAAGCGAGCGGAGAAAGGCGTCCATTTTCGCCCGCTGGGCCTGGGTCAGCTGTATCTGGTGGGCCGGCAACCGAACCAGCATTCCTTCATCAACGACGACACCCTGTACCGCCAGTTTCTGGATGGCAGTGGCCGCATGTGCCCCCAGCTTCAGCCGACTCCCCATCTCCAGCTTCGGCATGCCGGGACGAGTCGGGAACTTATGGTGGTACTCCTGAAGAGTCGTAGTCGTTATCCGTATAAGTCCTTCCCATTTTTCCGCTGTCACCAGCAGGGAGCGGCCTTTCTCGCCAAGGTCAACCGCCTTCCCCTTCTCGACAAGGGTACCGACGGCATCCTTTATTTCATCGGCTTTCAGATTGAGCTCGGACACCAGCACCGAGGTCGCCAGGGGCTGTTTTGTGGCCACCAGCGCCAATACCATTTCTTCGACGGTCCCTGTCTCTTTAGCTTTAAGGTTCTCAATAACATCAGGTCGAAAGCGGCGGAGCCTTTTCGCCGGCGCCTCAACGATTCTACCACCGCCGAGAGTCTCCATCGGAGAGCGGATAATAAAGTGGTCGCCGTTAACCGCCACCGTCGGCCGGTCAAGTGTTACCTGTGCCCAGGTAGACTGTCCCGGCTTAAGTTCGTCTCCTTCCAGCAGGCGGACTTTGGCCATTGCCTCCGCCGCCCCGGTATGGAAGCTGACGGTGGTGCCGTGCTTCAAGGGTCGGCGCAGGTAGCCAAGCAACTGCAGATTCAGCGTCAGCAGCGTGGCGGGAGTTAGCCCTCCGGGCCTGGTTACTACGTCACCGCGCTGCAGCTGGGAAGTGTTTATACCCACCAGGTTTGCCGCCACCCGGCTCCCGGGAGTGGCAGTGTCAAGACGTGTTTTGTGCGACTGAAGTCCGCGCAGTCGCGACTTCAAGCCCGGGGGTACAATCTCTACTTCCTGTCCCACGGAAAGCGAGCCGTCAATCAATGTTCCCGTGACCACGGTGCCCGAACCGGCCATGGTGAAGACACGGTCAATGGCCAGCCTGGGCCTGCCCAAATCGCGCCGCGGCTCTGTGGAACTAAGCATCTCATCAATCATGGCCACCAGTTCCGGCAGACCTTCTCCGGTGAGCGCGGAAACGGCAACTACAGGCGCACCGGACAGGGTTGTGGTATTGATAAGCTCTTCCACTTCCATACGGACCAGGCTCAACAGTTCCTCATCAACCAGGTCCTTTTTGGTGATGACGACGATTCCGTTGCTTATCTCCAGCAGGTCGACAATCGCCAGGTGCTCCCTGGTCTGTGGCATTATGCCTTCATTGGCGGCCACGATAAGCAGTGCCAGGTCAATGCCACCCACGCCGGCGAGCATGTTCCTGACAAATCGCTCGTGCCCGGGAACGTCAACGATACCCACCTCGCGTCCGCTGGGCAGCTTCAGCCAGGCAAAGCCGAGGTCTATGGTCATGCCGCGCTCTTTTTCCTCGCGCAGACGGTCCGGGTCGATTCCGGTAAGCGCCTGCACCAGAACCGATTTGCCGTGGTCAATGTGGCCTGCCGTGCCCAGAACGTACATATCGTCCGCCTTTGGTTATTAAGCGCGATTAAAATCAGAAGACAACTCGCGGAGTGCCTTCAGCATTATTTCATCCTCTTCGGGAAGCACCGAGCGCGGGTCCAGAAGCAGGATGTCGTCGGCAATTCTTCCCACCACCGGTATCTCCCGCGCACGCAGCTTGCGAGCTGTACGCTGCACCAGACTGCGGTCTTTGCCATCTCCGATGGCAACCAGCCTGGTGGGCAGGGTTCCCCCGGGCAGGCTGCCGCCGCCGACCATCGTCTCACCATCCACCACGCGCGCCCTGCCGCCGAGCGCCTCCGCCCATTTCCCGGCCCTCTTTTCAATATCATTTAAAGGCGCGGCTATCATTCGCCATGCCGGTATCTTGCTGGTTGCCTCTCCTTTCAGGTAATGAAGAAGAGTTGCCGCCAGCCCGGCGAGGCGTACCTTATCAATGCGTACCGCCCGGGCCAGCGGGTGCTTTCGCAATTTATCCATCAACTGCTTCCTGCCGACGATAATCCCCGCCTGCGGCCCGCCAACCAGCTTGTCGCCGGAAAAGAAGCCCAGTCCAACGCCGAGGGCTATGCTGCGCTGCACCATCGGCTCCGGGGCCAGCCCGAACTCGGTCGTATCCAGGAAACAGCCACTGCCCAGGTCATCAAAGACAAACAGGCTGTGGCGCCCCGCCAGCGCCACCAACTCTTCGATTTCCACCTCGCTGGTAAAGCCCATGAGCCGGAAATTGCTGGAATGAACCCGCATCAGGGCCACCGTCCGCGGGCCGATTGCCTGCTCGTAATCACTGCTATAGGTGCAGTTGGTCGTCCCGACCTCGACCAGCCTGGCGCCGCTCTGCCGCATCACATCGGGAATGCGAAAGCCACCCCCGATTTCCACCGCCTGCCCGCGGGAGACGATTACCTCGCTTCTTTTCGCCAGTGCCGTCAGTCCCAGCAGCACCGCCGACGCATTATTGTTCACCACCAGCGCCGCCTCAGCCCCGGTGAGCTCACGCAGGAGCGATTCCACGTGCACCTGCCGCGAGCCCCGTGCGCCGCTATCCAGATTGAACTCCAGATTGGAGTAACCCCGGGCCACGGTGTCCATCGCCGCGGTTGCCTCCTGACTCAGCGGGGCACGACCGAGGTTGGTATGCAGAATGACGCCGGTGGCATTAATCACCGGTCGCAGGCCGGGTGTCTCCATTGCTTTCACCTGACTGTATACCGCTTCCGCGATTTTTGAAAGCGCCGAAGCCTTCTTCCCGGCGGCAACAGCCGTTCGCTCCTGCTCAAGGCGCTGTCGCACCAGCTTTACCAGCCGGTCATGGGGGTAGGTCTTTACGAGCGGTGCCAGCCGTTTGTCGGCCAGGACTTTGTCCACGCCGGGTATCTTACGGAACTCGCTTTCCACGTTCCATATTTTACACGATGGCGGTGCACACTTCTAGTGCGAATTCGGCCTGATATAGAATTAAGGTTTACAATTACAACATTGCCTTTAATTCCCTGCTATTACTTGATACAATTTAAAGTATAGCTTTGTATCCATGAATGGTCCTGCCCGAAAAAAAGGAGAGTGCCAAAATGTTAACCAGGGACGAGCTGACCAGGTATGACCGTCAAATTATGTTGAAAGGCCTGGGCCGGGACGGGCAGGAGAAACTGAAAAAGGCCAGGGTTTTCGTGGCCGGTGCCGGCGGCCTTGGTTCCCCGATAGCCATTTATCTGGCCGTCGCCGGCGTCGGCAACATACGACTCGTCGACCACGACACCATCGAGCTGAGCAACCTGAACCGGCAGATTATGCATGGTGACGGGGACATTGGTAAAAGAAAAACCGACTCCGCCATGCAGAAGCTGAAAGGCTTGAACAAAGATGTCAACGTGGAGGCCGTCGCCGAGACCATAACCGAGGAGAACGTTGCGGAATTGGTCGGCGATTGCGACCTCATCGTCGACGCCATGGACAACCTGCCCACCAGGTACGCGTTGAACCGGGCCGCCATTGAAAAAAAGATTCCCTTCTTCCACGGGGCGGTATATGGCTTTGAGGGGCGGGCGATGACGGTGATACCTGGTAAGACTGCCTGCCTCTGGTGTGTCTACCAGGGACGCGTGACCCAGGGGAAGTTCCCCGTCATCGGGGTGGCACCGGCGGTAATCGGCTGTCTTCAGGCCACCGAGGTCATCAAGTACCTCACCGGCATCGGGGAACTCCTGACCGGCCGGCTGCTGATGTATGATGGGCTAAACCTTGAGTTCACCAAGCTGGAAGTCAAGCGCGACCCGAATTGCCAGCACTGCGGTCATTTGAAATAGAAGCGAGGAAAGAGATAATGGACAAGATAAAATTCAAGACGATAGAATTACCAAAGCTAACCAGGGGCATTGCCCGCGACGTTACGGAACTCATCGGCAACACTCCGCTGGTCAGGTTGAACCGCATAACCGAGGGGGTAAAAGCCGAGGTGGTGGCCAAGTTGGAGTCTTTCAATCCCGCGAGCAGCGTAAAGGACCGCATAGGCGTGGCCATGATACTCGATGCGGAAACGAAGGACCTCATCAAAAAGGATACCATCATCATCGAGCCCACCAGCGGTAACACCGGCGTCGCCCTCGCCTTCGTCTGCGCCGCCCGGGGGTACCGGCTCATTCTCACCATGCCGGACACCATGTCGAAGGAGCGCCAGCAGCTTCTCGCCGTTTTCGGCGCCGAGCTCGTACTGACGCCCGGAGCGGAGGGTATGAAGGGCGCCATCAGCAAGGCTGAGCAGCTTGCCACGGAATACCCGGATTCCTTCATCCCGCAGCAGTTCCAGAATCCCGCCAATCCGGAGGTGCACCGGGTAACCACCGCCGATGAAATATGGCGGGATACCGATGGCAGGGTCGATATCCTGGTTGCCGGCGTCGGCACCGGGGGTACAATCACCGGCGTTGCCGAGGCTATCAAGGCGAGAAAACCCGAATTTAAAGCCATTGCCGTTGAGCCGTCTGATTCGCCGGTGCTTTCCGGTGGCAAAGCCGGGCCGCATAAAATTCAGGGCATTGGCGCCGGCTTCATACCTGATGTAGTCAGGACTGACCTGCTAGACGAAATCGTCAGGGTCAGCAACGAAGACGCCGGGACAATGGCCCGCCGACTGGCCAGGGAGGAAGGGCTACTGGTCGGCATATCGTCTGGAGCCGCCACCTGGGCCGCCCTGGAAATCGCCAAAAGGCATGAGAGTGAGGGCAAGCTCATCGTGGTCATCCTGCCCGATACCGGAGAGCGCTATCTCTCCACCTGGCTTTTCCAGGAGATGTGATGACGGTAACCGGTTCTTTGCATTTTTACCGAGCTTGTGTTATATTCATTATTAATCGATTTATATAACCGCTAGGGGAGCTTAAGAGCTGAGAGGCAATTGGTGCCGACCCTGTGGACCTGACCTCGGTAATGCGAGCGTAGGGAAGCGGCAGTAGCTTGGACCAAGGGTCTTGAAGTAACCGCTTTAGCCCTTGGTTTTTAATTTGTGGGCGTGTTTTATGTTTAAGGTACTGAAAGAGGACATTCAGACCGTCTTTGCCAAGGACCCGGCAGCGAGGAGCACACTGGAAGTCCTCTCCTGCTATCCGGGACTGCACGCCCTGTGGCTGCACCGCCTGGCGCATTCTCTATGGCAGCGCAAGTTTCGCCTGATTTCACGATTCATCTCCCATTTCGGCCGCTTTTTTACCGGCATTGAAATTCACCCCGGAGCCAGCATCGGTCACCGGTTCTTTATCGACCACGGCGCCGGGGTCGTCATCGGGGAGACATCCGAAATCGGCGATGACGTCCTGATATACCAGGGAGTGGTGCTGGGCGGAACGACCACTGAGAAGAAGAAACGCCATCCCACGATAGGTAACAACGTGGTCATCGGCGCCGGGGCAATCGCGCTGGGTCCCATAACCATCGGCGACGATGCCCGCATCGGTTCCGGCTCGGTGGTC
>JABMRL010000151.1 GCA_013202615.1 Dehalococcoidia bacterium | reverse complement strand
TGATTCAGGGTTTACCAGGGCGTCCCGGTTCGAAACGGGTTTTCGGTTTATGATGTTCGTGACTGCAGCTTCAACTTTCTTCATATTGAAAGTATAGGGAATGTCCGGGACGGTAATAATCCTGGCCGGAACGTGTCTCGGGGAAGCATTATTGCGCAGTGTTTTATTAATCTTGTACTTTAGTTCCTCGGTTAAACTAAGTCCAGTTGCCAGCTTAACGAAGAGGATTATACGCTGGTCGCCTTTCCAATTTTGCCCTATGGCGAGGCTGTCGGCAACCTCCTCCAGTTTTTCCACCTCCCGGTATATTTCCGCGGTGCCAATGCGCACCCCCGACGGTTTCAGGATGGCGTCGGAACGACCGAAGAAGGTTATTCCCCTGGTGGCACTGGAGAGCATGATGTAATCACCATGACGCCATACGTTAGGGTAGGTATCGAAGTAAGTTTCTTTATATTTCTCACCATCCGGGTCATCCCAGAAATAGAGCGGCATAGACGGCGAAGGGGCTTCGCAGACAAGCTCTCCTGTCTGGTCATAAACCGGCCTGCCATTTTCATCATAGCACCTGACCTTCATTCCCAGGGCTGCTCTCTGAAGTTCGCCGGCAAACACGGGAAGGGTTGGGCTACCCTGCGCGAAGCAGCCATTGATATCTGTGCCCCCGGAAATAGAATTAAAATGAAGGTCTTTTTTAATAGCCTTATAAACGTATTCGAATCCTTCAGCAGAAAGGACAGAACCCGTTTGCGATATCTCTCTTAATGACGATAGGTCATACTCGCTTCCAGGGTTGAGCCCCTGGCTTTTCAGGTAGTTGATATAACTGGCGCTGGTACCAAAAATGGTTATTTTTTCGTCCTGAACCAGTTTCCACATGGCACCGGGGTCGGGGTAACTGGGGTTGCCATCATACAATATTATGGCTGGCCCCACGGCCAGGGAACTTAGCAGCCAGTTCCACATCATCCAGCTGCAGGTGGTGATGTAGAAAATCTTGTCGTCTCGCTTCAGGTCGGTATGGAGTATCAGCTCCTTCAGGTGATTGATGAGGACGCCGCCTCCGCTCTGCACCAGGCACTTTGGCTTCCCGGTCGTGCCGGAAGAAAACATGATAAACGAGGGATGCTCGAAAGGCAGTTGTTCAAACTGAATCTCTGGTTGCTTCTCCACCGCCAAAAATCGTTCATAATGCACTGAGTTGGGGATAGGCTGGATATCCGGTTTATCCGTGGCATAAGAAACCACGATGACTTTCTCCAGGGAGGGGATTTCTCTGGCAACCTGAGTGGCATTGGCCAGAGAGTCTATAGTTTTCCCTTTGTAAAAATAGCCGTCGACGGTGAAAAGAATCTTCGGTTCAATCTGGCCAAGGCGGTCAAGGGTTGCCCGCGCTCCGAGGTCGGTGGCACAGGAAGACCATATGGCACCGATGCTGGTGGCAGCCAGCATTGCGATGGCCGTTTCTATCAGGTTGGGCATATAGGCGGCCACCCTGTCTCCCGGCTTAATGCCCATATCACGCAGGGATTTAGCCAGGCGGGCTACGGAATCATACAGTTCCGCATAGGTAATTCGGTCAGCTTTTTTGTTTTCTCCTCGAAACACGAAGGCGATATGATTGTCCCGGTATCTCAAGAGGTTCTCCGCGAAATTCAACCTGGCACCGGGAAACCATTTCGCGCCGGGGAACCGGCTTAAATCATCGACCACTGCATCGTAGTGACGGGAAGCCCTGATGCCCGAAAATTCCCACATAGCCGCCCAGAAATCACCTATCTTATCAACTGACCAGTCATAAAGGGCATCATACGCATCGATTTTAAGAGCGTATCTGTCATTGACAAAGCGAATAAACCGGGTTATGTTGGCTTGATTTATCCGGCTCTGGGAAGGAGTCCACAGCAGATTGCCTATAATATGCTCCTCCTGGCTGCCTTGTTCCTTAGATACTGGATTCCGCGCGGTTAAGGAATATCCACCGCATTGAGAGATAAGTATAAATCCCCGCTTAAATCGTTGTCAATTTATGGTGTTTGAACAGGCGTGGGGCTTAACTCTAAAATTGATTGCGGGTGATATCAGACGGTATTATAGTAAACGGAACGGTTAAGTCAGACTAGAAACGGAACAGGTATGCTTAAATCAACCGTGGCTCTGGTAAGATGTGATACGTATGACCGCCAGCAGGTATGCGAGGCAGTTGAGACAGGGGTTGACCTGCTCGGAGGCATATCCCGTTTCGTTAGACCCGGTGAAAAAATAGTCATCAAACCGAACGTGCTGTTCGGTGTCAATCCTCAGAGGTGCGTGGCGACACATCCCTCGGTATTCAGGGCTGCGGGCATACTGCTGAAGAAAGCCGGTGTCACTCTCTGTTGCGGTGATTCTCCGGGCTTTGGCCGCTGCGAAGGTAATATGAAAAGAGGTGGTTTGAAGGCGGTGGCCGATGAACTCGGAATTGAGCTGGCTGACTTCGACAAGGGCAAGTCCGTTTCTCATAAAGAAGCGCTTTTAAACAAAAGGTTTGTTCTTGCCAACGGGGTCCTGGAGTCAGACGGCCTGGTAAGCCTGCCAAAGCTGAAAACTCACGGCCTGACGAGGTTGACCGGGGCCATTAAAAATCAATTTGGCTGTGTCCCCGGCGTCCTGAAGAGCCAGTTTCATGTCAAGATGGCAGACCCGTATGAGTTTGCCACCATGCTCGTCGACCTGACCACGCTGGTAAAACCGCGCCTGTATGTGATGGATGGTATCATGGCT
Source organism: Dehalococcoidia bacterium (assembly GCA_013202615.1). Taxonomy (GTDB): domain Bacteria; phylum Chloroflexota; class Dehalococcoidia; order Dehalococcoidales; family RBG-16-60-22; genus E44-bin89. Next base: position 218 of record JABMRL010000151.1, on the reverse strand, counting down.
ATGGAAGGGAATGGGCCGAGGAGCGGTAAGCCCAGAAAGCTCGGTGTCCTGTTGCTCTCCAGCGACCCCGTTGCCCTGGACGCCATAGCCTGCAAAATCATTGACCTGGACCCGGCATTTGTGTCGACCTCGGAACCGGGAGAGAGGGCGGGGCTCGGTACCTATCGTTACGATAACATTGAAATTGTGGGCGAGGCTGTGGAGTCGTTTATTGCCCG
>JABMRL010000150.1 GCA_013202615.1 Dehalococcoidia bacterium | reverse complement strand
TCAGGTTCGCATCCTCTGATGTCTCCATATTGCCACTACCGCTGATGGTGACCAGCAGGTCTCCTCGTTCCACCTCAACATATTGTTCCCCATCCTCTTCACCATCCCCCAGGGGATTGCAGGCAGTAAGTGCGGTTAAGATTATCAGAAGTAAAAAGGCGGTGATGATTCGTAATTTTTTCATTCTATGCCTCCCGAAATAATACATGATACATGGCTATCGGCTTTGTTTTACCGTTTGCAGGTCCTTCTGGTGTTCTTTTTCCCATCTTTCCAGCAGGGCAGGGAACTCCTGTTCCAGAAAGGTATATACATTAAGCATCTCCTTCAACCATTTGCTGTTAGCGGTGGTTTTCTCACCAAGCAGCCCAAGTCCGCGTTCGGCAAGCTGCCGGAACATTATGATTTCGCCGGTGAGTCCGCGGCCTATCATATGTTGCCAGGTGTCAGAGCGCAGGCGGAAGTAGTCATGCCTGACAGCGGGCAGGCTAATGCGTTCAATCAGGCCGTGCTGAATGAGAAGGCGGGTCGTGGTGCTGATGGAACCCTTGCTGGCGGTTAAAGTATTGGTAAGCTGTTCCATTGATTGGTGGGGTGGGTCGGAGACAAGAAGCCAGCCCAGAATGCGTCCCGCCATGCGGGGCAACCCGGTCTGCTCGAAAGCAATGCCGACTTCTTCAGCAAATTCCTTTGCCTTACTAACTGATATTGTTTTCACTAAACTTCACCACGGTTTTCAATTATTTTAAAACATTATAAACGATATAATATGTTTTGTCAATACTGAACAAAGTAAATATTAAGAAATGTTTTGGAAATTTAACGGAAATATTCCGGCGGCATAGGTGTTAGCGCAGGTTATTTGCCGAGTTCTTTGGACCGGTGGTAGGCAGCGGCGACTGCCTTGGAGACCAGCTCATTGAAGTTTCCGTTTTCAAATTGCTGCAGGGCGGCAGCGGTGGTGCCGCCGGGGGAGGTTACCATGCGGCGCAGTTCAGCAGGGGGTTTGCCGGATTTTTTCAGCAGTTGCCCGGAGCCAATCATGGTCTGAAGCACCAGTTCCTGTGCTGTGTCCTCGGCCATCCCGATGCGGACCGCGGCCTCGATAAGGCACTCGACAAAGAGAAAAAAGTAGGCCGGGCCGCTGCCGCTCACCGCGGTGGCGATATCAAGATATCCTTCATCAGCCATAAAGATTTCCCGGCCCATGGTGCTCAGGATGGCCCTGGCCTGCTCTTTCTGCGTTTCAGTTACCTCTGGAGTGGCGGTCCAGACGCTGATTCCTTCTCCAATCTGGGCGGGCGTGTTGGGCATAACCCGGACCACCTGGCGATGGTCGAGACCTTTACATAATGTATCTATTCTGGCGCCGGCTATAATGGAAAGAACAAGCTGACCCGGTTTAATCTGGCCGGTCAGTTCAGGCATTACCTCGGGCAGATTTTGCGGTTTTATCGCCAGAATTATGATGTCGCCCTTCGTCGCGGCGTCGCGATTGCTCTCCGTAGCGGATACCTGGTAGGTCTGCTTCAGGTGCTGGCGGCGTTCATCTTTAGCATCGCTGACCCAGATTTTCTGCGGAGTGCTCAGGCCGCGATTAAGAACCGCAGCCAGTATTGCCTCCCCCATCGCCCCGCCGCCGATAAAAGCTATCTTCATGGTATCCATGTCTTTTACACTTACTGCACGACGAAGTTTACCAATCTGCCGGGCACGTAAATCCTCTTCCGGATTTTCTTTCCTTCCAGATAGGCGTTGGCTTTAATGGCTTTCTCCTGGAGAATCTGCGACAGTTCGTCCTCGGTTATGGAAACAGGTACGGTGATGCGGTCGCGGAGCTTGCCATTGACCTGTACCACCAGCGTTATCTCCTCATCTTGGGCCAGCTTCTCGTCCCACTGAGGCCAGAGCTGGTTGTGGATACTGTACTGGCGCTTCGTTCTCTCCCAGAGTTCTTCGGTGAAATGAGGGGCGGTGGGTGCCAGGAGTCGAAGCAGGATATCTATTGACTCTTGCCAGGCTGAGTTGCTGATGGCGGCGGTTTCCTTTACTTTTGCCAGGTAGTTGGTGAATTCCATGAGCGCGGAGAGCATCGTGTTAAAGCGGAGTTTTTCCAGGTCCTGAGTTACCCGCCGGATGGTCTGGTGAGTAAAACGGGACAACTCCTTCTCCTCTGTCTGTATGCGGCCAGGCGCGGCCTTTTCATCAGGCTTATACTCATCGAGCACCAGTTGCCATATCCGGTTCAGCCAGCGGCTGATACCGCTGATGCTGCTGTCATTCCATTCACCGCCCTGCTCCCAGGGAGCCAGGAACATGAGGTAGGCCCGAACCGCGTCCGCGCCCAGCTCAGCCACGTACTCGTCAGGGGTAATCACATTGCCCAGCGATTTGCTCATCTTCTGCTTCTCGGCAATGATAATCCCCTGGTTGAAGAGGCGGGTGAACGGCTCATCGAAGTCGACTATTCCAATGTCACGCAGTGCCTTGATAAAGAAACGGGAGTAGAACAGATGCATTACGGCGTGCTCTGCCCCGCCGGTGTAGAGGTCGACCGGCATCCAGAATTTATTCTTGTTGTCATCAAAGGGAGCATCGTCGCTTCCGGGGCTGGTATAGCGTATGAAGTACCATGAAGAACACATAAAGGTATCCATGGTGTCCGTCTCGCGCCTGCCCGGCCCACCACAGCGCGGGCAGGTGGTGTTGACAAACTGCTCGTGGTATTTGAGCGGCGATTCACCGGTTGGTTTGAACTCGGCATCTTCGGGCAGCAGTACCGGCAGGTCTGCCTCGGGGACGGGGACAATACCGCATTTATCGCAATAAATCATGGGGATGGGGGCGCCCCAGTAGCGCTGGCGCGAGATTAGCCAGTCACGTAATCGATAGCTGATGGTCCGCCTGCCCCAGTCCTTTTCTTCGAGAAAATCCGAGATGGCCTCAATGCCCTGCCTGCTGGGCAGGCCGTTGAACTGCCCTGAGTTCACCAGAGTTCCCTCTTCAATATAGGCCTCTTCCAGCTCTCCACCCTGCCAGTCCGGCGGTGCGATTACCACGCGTATGGGGATATCGTACTTTTTCGCGAAGATGAAATCGCGCTCGTCGTGAGCCGGCACGCCCATCACTGCTCCCGTGCCGTAGCTTAAAAGCACGTAGTCGGCAACCCAGATGGGCACCTTCTCCCCGTTGAGGCGGTTGGTCACGTAAGCGCCGATAAAGACGCCGTCCTTTTCCCGCTCCGTGGAGAGGCGCTCTATCTCGCTCCGGCGCTGCGATTTGGCGATATAGGCCTCAACCTCGGCTTTCTTATCCGGCGAGGTCAGTTGAGCCACCAGCGGGTGCTCCGGGGCTAAAACCATAAAGGTCACGCCAAAAGTAGTATCGGGGCGGGTGGTAAAGACCCTGATTTCTTTTTCCTCAATACCGGGGTGGTCGAGGGCAAAAGATATCCCGGTGCCAAAGCTTTTGCCTATCCAGTTGCGCTGCATTATCTTTATCCGCTCCGGCCAGTCGACGCCGTCAAACTCCAGAAGCTCATCGGCGTAGCTGGTGATGCGGAAAAACCACTGTTCTAAATCGCGGCGGCCGACCGGCGTATCGCAGCGCTCGCAGATGCCCTCGCCGACCACCTGCTCGTTGGCCAGCACCGTCTGGCACTGGGGGCACCAGTTCACCGGCGCCCTGTCCCGGTAGGCCAGCTCTTTTTCATAGAGCTTTAAGAAGAACCACTGCGTCCACTTATAGTAGTCGGGCAGGCAGGTGATGACCTCCCGGCTCCAGTCGTAGATGGCGCCGAGGCTCTTGAGCTGGCGGCGCATGATGTCTATGTTCTGCATCGTCCAGGTGAAGGGGTGAATGCCCCGCTTGATGGCGGCGTTTTCGGCG
>JABMRL010000149.1 GCA_013202615.1 Dehalococcoidia bacterium | reverse complement strand
GTTAGGCTCTGCAAGACCTCGGTGCCTATTGAGCGCTCCCTGACCCTGGTTGTAAAGTCCTTGACCACCTTAAAATTAAAATCGGCTTCCAGCAGCGCCAGGCGCACCTGGCGCAGGCCCTCGTCAATGTCCTTCTCCGTCAGCTTTCCCTTATTGCCGAGGAGACGGAAAACCTTGCCTAATTTTTCACTGAGAACTTCAAACATATACAGTTCATTCTAGTTGGGGACTTGTCTGGGCGTCAAGCGGTCCGCTGGCAGTTAAAATATTATCATCTGTCAAAGAACAACTACCCCGCCGTATTATGCTAAAATAGTTACCGGATGAAACCATCTGGAGTTCTTAAATGATTCCCCTCAGCCTTAAGATGCGCAACTTTATGTGCTACCGCGACAACGTGCCGCCGCTTTCTTTCGCCGGTATCCACACCGCCTGCCTCTCCGGAGACAACGGCAACGGGAAATCGGCGTTCATTGACGCCATGACCTGGGCGCTGTGGGGAAAGGCCAGGGCCAGGAGCGATGACGAGCTGGTGCATACCGGACAGAAAGAGATGGAAGTGGAGTTCGACTTCGCCGTCGGGGGACAGCCTTACCGCATTATCCGCAAGCGCGCCAAACCCAGGAAAGCCAGCGGCGCCGGGCAGTCAGCACTGGAATTCCAGATTGCCGCCGACGGCGGCTTCAAGTCGATTTCCGGCAACAGCATCGCCCAGACACAGCAGAAAATCACCGGCACCTTGCACATGGACTATGACACCTTCGTCAACAGCGCGTTCCTGCGCCAGGGCCATGCCGATGAGTTCACCACCAAGCGCCCCGCCGAGCGCAAAGAGGTGCTGGCCAGTATACTGGGGCTTGACTATTACGACCAGCTTGAGGATAAAGCCAGAGAGCTTGCCAGACATCAGGAACTTGAGAAAGCGCAGTTGGAAAGCACGCTGCGGGACATCAGCGATGAGCTGGCCCTGAAGCCGGCCTACGAGGCAGAGCTGGAGGAAGCGCAGCACGCCCTCTCCGGGGTCGAAGAAATCGCCAGGGGAAAAGAGGCAAAACTCGATGAGCTGCGCCAGCAGAAGAGCACGCTGGAGAAAAAGAAAGCACAGCTCGACCAGCTGGAAGCGGCTATTGGCGACCGTAAAAGAAGCCTGGAACTGCTGGAGGCACAGGTCAACCAGCTCCAGCCCCGCATCAATGAGTATGAAGCGCTCATTGCCCGGCGCGACGCGATAGAATCAGGTTACACACAGTACAGCGAGGCCAAAAAGCGCTTTGACGGGCTCGACCAGAAGTTCCGCCAGTCGGTGAACCTGGAGAAGCAGAAAGCTCAACTGGAAAGCAGAATCAAGGAGGCCAGCCAGAACCTGCTCACGGAGCACGCCCTGGTACAGGAGCGGGTCAGGGCCCTGGAGAGTAAGATAGCCGATTTCACCCGGAAACAGGGGCAGATGCAGCAGCTACAGGCAAAGCTGGGCCGGCTGACTGATAATGAAGAAGCATTGCGCCAGAAAAAACAAACCGTCCAGGAACTGCAGACGGCGGTCAACTACCTGGAATCAAACATAAGCCAGATGGAACGGGAACTGAAAGAGCTCGCGGAGAAAACCGACCTTCTGTCCACACAAACGGAAGCCAAATGCCCCCTCTGTGAGACGGAACTTGGCACCGAAGGCCTGAAACTCATTGAATCGAAATATGTCACCGAGAAACAGAATAAAACCAGTGCGCTGACGTCGCACCGCGCCGAGATTGACCGGAAAAGAAATGAACTTGTGTCACTGAACGGGGAAGTCGCCAGCCTGGAGACACAACTGAGCCAGGAGAAAGTCGCCCTGCAGACCCAGGCCAGCGTCCTCAACAAAGAGGCAAATGAAGCTGCCGACGCCAAAAACCGGCTGGCTGCGGAAAGAACCACATTATCCGGGGTTGAACAGCAGCTGGCGAAAAAGGAGTTCGCCCGCCAGGAACAGGCGGCACTGGAAGAGGTAGAACAGCAACTGGGCGCGCTCGGTTACGATGCCGCGCAGCATGAACAACTGAGACAGCAACTAACCGAACTGGAAGAATATGAAACCCCCATGCGTAAGCTGGAAGAAGCCGACCGGCTTATCGACCAGGAGAAGGCGGCGATATCACAGGCGGAAACTCACGCCGGAGAGCTGCGGAAGAACGCTGAGTCTGATAGCCTGAAAAGAGAAGAGCTGGCCAGAGAGCTCGAAGTCCTGCCCCGGCTCACCGCCGAGATAAGTGACGCCGAAAACGAATACCGGGAGATGGAGCAGCAGAGAAAACAGGCGCAGGAAGCATTGTGGAACGTTAAAGCCAGACTGCAGCACTGTGTCGAACTGGAGAAGAGACAAAAGGAGAAAGAGAAAGCGCTGGCTCAATCAGGGAAAGAGGAGAGCATTTACCGGGAACTGGCCAGAGCCTTCGGCAAGGGCGGCATACAGGCGCTGCTCATTGAAATGGCACTCCCTGAGATTGAAGTTGAGGCCAACCGCCTCCTCGGGCGGATGACTGATAACCGCATGCACGCCAAATTTGAGACGCAGCGGGAGACCAAGAAGGGCGATGTCGTGGAGACCCTTGACATCACCATTTCCGATGAACTCGGCACCAGGAACTACGAGATGTTCAGCGGCGGCGAGGCGTTTCGCATTGACTTTGCCATCCGCATTGCGCTGTCCAGGCTGCTGGCCAGACGGGCCGGGGCGCCGCTGCCCACGCTGATTATCGATGAAGGCTTCGGCACACAGGACAGCACCGGCATCGAGAAACTGAAAGAAGCGATTAATTCCATCCAGGATGATTTCGAGAGGATACTGGTGATTACCCACATTGAGGAACTGAGGGACGCCTTCCCCACCCGCATTGACGTGGTCAAAACGGGCGAAGGCTCAACGCTATCGATAAACTAGCCATTACAGACCCAACTTCGCCGCAACCTTCTTCATCGCCTCCAGACCCAGGCCGATAAACTCATCGAGTTCCAGACCTATATCAATGCACCGCGCCATCTGCTCCCGGTTTGCTCCGGCGGCAAAACCTTTCTCTTTGAACCTCTTTTCTATCGAACTCGCCTCTAATCCCGCCAGTTTCTTATCGGGACGGACCAGTGCCGCCGCAACGATAAGGCCGGTGAGAGGGTCGGTGCAGAACAGCGCTTTATCAAGCCTGGATTCAAGGGAGGCGCCGTGCCGCTGGTTGTGGGCCAGTATAGCGTGAGCTACGGCCTCGCTGGCACCAAGCTCCCGCGCCAGGTCGGCACCGAGTATGCTATGAGCGCTCATATCATTATCGGTCAGCTCAACATCGATATCATGCAGCAACCCGGCGAGACCCCACTCCGCTTCATCCTCGCCAAAATGCCTGGCCAGTGCCCGCATGATTGCCTCGGCAGCCAGCATGTGCTTTATCAGGCTCTCGTTTTCTACATTGGCCCGTATTGAATCAAGCGCCTCTTCCCGGTCCATACATCACTCCTCTTTACCTACCTAATAATAACAGTTCAGGCCGCGAACTATCAATGCCAATCTGGCACCGAATTATACCGATTTATCGGTCAGGACCGGCTCAACATCTCTATCCAGCACTCTGCCCAGATACTGGCCGGTGGCTGAATTTTTTACCCGTGTTATCGCCTCCGGAGTTCCGGTGGCGACCACGTATCCCCCCAGGTCTCCGGCGCCGGGACCGAGGTCGATGATATAATCAGCATTCTTGATAACGTCCAGGTGGTGCTCGATGACCACCACCGTATTACCGGCCTCGACAAGTCGCTGCAACACCGTCAGTAACGCCGCCACGTCCTCAAAAGAAAGACCGGTGGTCGGTTCATCCAGGATATAGAGCGTTTTTCCGGTAGCGCGGCGCGATAGCTCGGTGGACAGCTTCACCCTCTGTGCCTCGCCGCCGGAAAGCGTCGGCGCCGGCTGTCCGAGGTGGATATACCCCAGCCCCACGTCCCGCAATGTCTGAAGTTTGTTTTTCACCTTGGGAAAGTTGGTAAAGAAGGTGAGCGCCTGCTCCACCGTCATATCGAGGACTTCGGCGATATTTTTATCCTTGAACCGTATCTCCAGTGCCTCCCGGTTATAGCGCCGGCCTTTGCACACCTCGCAGGGGACGGTGACGTCAGGAAGGAACTGCATCTCAATCTGGATAAACCCCTCCCCGCGGCAGGCCTCGCAGCGGCCGCCTTTCACGTTGAAAGAGAAGCGACCCGGCGTATAGCCCCTCATCCGGGCCTCGGGAACGGTGGCAAAAAACTCGCGAATCGGCGTGAATGTACCGGTATAGGTAGCCGGGTTGCTCCGCGGCGTCCGGCCAATCGGCGACTGGTCAATATTGACCACCTTATCGAGATGCTCCATACCAATGATTTCGTCACAGTCACCAGCCCTCTCTCTCGAACGGTAGAAAACCTGAGCCAGCTTCCGGTACAATATCTCGTCAATCAGGGTGCTTTTGCCGCTGCCGGAGACACCGGTAATGCAGACAAATTTGCCCAGCGGGATATGGACATCGATACCTTTCAGGTTATTCTGCCTCGCCCCCCTGACCACGATTTCACCGCCGTTACCGGGGCGCCGCCTGTCGGGCAACGGAATCCGCTTCGTGCCGCTGAGATACTGGCCGGTGATGGATTCCGGGCTGGCCATAATATCGTCCAAAGTGCCCGTGGCCACAATCCAGCCACCGTGCTCGCCGGCACCGGGGCCCATATCAACGACGTGGTCGGCGGCACGCATCATGGCTTCATCGTGCTCAACAATCAATATCGTGTTGCCCAGGTCCCGCAAACGCTTCATCGTGTTGATAAGACGGGCGTCATCTGCCGGGTGCAGCCCCACGGTAGGCTCATCGCAGATGTAGAGCACGCCCATAAGCCCGCTGCCAATCTGTGTAGCCAGCCGAATCCGCTGCGCCTCACCACCGCTCAACGTCGCTGCGGCACGGTCAACGGTCAGGTATTCCAGGCCCACATCCTTCAGAAAGCCCAGTCGTCCCTGAATCTCCTTGAGTATCTCCCGGGCTATCATCTTTTCCCGTTCGCTCAGCACCCTGTCGCCAATTTCGGTTATCCACTCCAGTTCGTGCACCACGGACATCTCACCGACGTCCATAATATTTCTGCCGCCGATGGTCACCGCCAGCGACTCCGGTTTCAGCCGTTTGCCCTGACAAACGGGACAGGGCGTGGAGACCATATAGCGTTCAATATCCGCCCGTGAGTTTTCCGACTCGGTATCACGGTGGAGGCGCTCCATTCTGGGAATAACGCCCTCAAAACCGCTGAAATACTCCCTGACCCGCCCGAAGCGACTCCGGTAACGGTACCAGTCTCCCTCTTCGCCGTACAGCAACAGATTCAGCTGTTTCTCCTCGAGGTCCTTGACCGGAGTGTTCAGAGAGAAACCGTACTGTTTCGCCAGAGAGTCGAGCTGATAAAAGTACCAGGATTGAAACTGCCAGGGACGAATTGCCCCTCCGGAGATGGATAGCTCTTTGTTGGGTATAACCAGGTCCGGTTCGATTTCAAGCTTGACCCCCAGACCGGTGCATTCGGGGCAGGCACCGTGCGGGCTGTTGAAGCTGAAGGTGCGCGGTGTTATCTCACCGAGGCTGATGCCATCGTAGACACAGGCAAAATGCTCGGAGAAGAGCAGCTCTTCACCATCTATGATAGAAACCAGCACCATCCCGGCACCGAGCTTGAGGGCTGTCTCTACCGAATCGGCAATCCTCTGCCTCTCTCCCTGTCCGACCACCAGACGGTCGACCACCGCCTCAATGGAGTGCTTCTTTTTTTTATCCAGCAGGAATTCCTCCGAGAGGTCGTGAACCTCACCGTCGACCCTCACCCGGACATAGCCCGCCTTGCGCAGGTCCATAAAAACCTGCTGGTACTCCCCCTTGCGGTCGCGTATCAGCGGCGCCATAATCATGATGCGGCTGCCCTCGGGGAGCCCCTGCACCGCGTCTACAATCTGCTGCACCGTCTGGGTGGTGATTTCCCGGCCGCACTCGGGGCAGTGGGGATGGCCGACCCGGGCGAAAAGCAGCCTCAGGTAATCGTAGACCTCGGTCACCGTGCCCACGGTAGAGCGAGGGTTTTTGCTCGGACCTTTCTGGTCGATGGAAATCGCCGGGCTCAGGCCCTCGATATAGTCGACATCGGGCTTCTCCATCCGGCCTAGAAACTGGCGGGCATACGCCGAGAGCGATTCCACATAGCGGCGCTGGCCTTCAGCATAAATGGTGTCGAAAGCCAGCGAGCTTTTCCCCGAGCCGGAGACACCGGTGATAACGACCAGCTTATCACGGGGAATGGTGACGTCTATATTCTTCAGGTTGTGCTCGCGGGCACCTTTGACAACAATGGCATCCAGAGGCATCTTATATATCCTTCTCGCGTGTACAGATTTATTCTAACACTGGAACGACGACCCTCACAAGGATTTGTTCCCAGCGATACCAGGTGCTACAATCAAGGCACAGATTTGATGAACAAGGACGATTATCAGGGTAAAAAGATAACGGTCCCGGACGAGATACGCCTTCGCCATCTCACGGTCGACGAAGCGCTGTTTCTTCTTGACCAGTACCTGCACGATGCTTTCATGGCCGGCCTGATTCAGGTCAGGGTGGTTCACGGCAAGGGCACGGGAACGCTGCGTCAGGCCATCCAGAAGGTGCTGGCAAAACATTCGCTGGTGAAATCATACCGCATTGGTGGATACGGTGAGGGTGGCACCGGAGTGACCATCGTCCAGCTCGCCGATAAGTAACGTGACAAACCGGGAACATGCGTCAATTTGAAAGCACGGCCGTCTTTCCGCTATAATAGCCCTGGTTGTGGTGAGTGTAGCCGAGTGGTTTAAGGCGCCAGGTTGTGGCCCTGGAGAACGAGGGTTCGAATCCCTCCACTCACCCCACTCCCTTATTTCTTCCTCTTCTCCGCTTCCTCTTTCTTCACCCTGACGTAGGTATCCCAGTCAACACCAATGGCAATCGGCTTGGTGATGCCGCCGTCCACTTCCAGATTGACGCCGGTAATCATCCGGGCACGGTCAGAGGCGAGAAAAACCGCCGCATCAGCAACGTCTTCAGGCGTCGGCATGTCACGCAATGGATACCACTTTTTCATCTCGGCCAGGCGCTCCGGCGTTGTGCCGGCTTTGAGCATCGGGGTAATGACATTGCCCGGGGAAATGCCGTTGACCGTAATCTGGTACGGCCCGAGCTCAAAGGAAAGCTGGCGGGTCAGTCCCCAGATACCTGACTTGGACGAGGTGTAGGATACGCCGCCAATCATGGTCATGTGCTCCCCGGAATAGGAGATGATATTGACTATCCTGCCCCCACCCCTCTGTTTCATAGATGGAAGCACCGCCTTGCTGCAGATGAAAGCGCCGCCCAGATTGACAGAAAGAACCCGCTCCCATTCCTCTTTTTCCGTATCTTCAATGAGTAGCTGGTTGGTTGTTCCGGCGTTATTGACCAGGATATCAATGCCACCCCATTCCGCCACTATCCGGTCGACCATCCCCCTGACTTCAGCCTCATCGGCCACACTGGCCACCAATGCCATGGCACGGCTACCCACTCCCCGTATCTCAGCCACCGCGCCATCGGCGTTCTGCTCGTTCACATCATTGACCACGATGTCCACGCCTTCTCCGGCCAGACCGAGTGCTATCGCCTTCCCGATGCCGCTCCCGCTGCCGGTAACCAGCGCCACCTTTCCTTCCAGACCTGTATCCATATGTCCTTACCTCTATCCTTAATTTCTACCTGATTAGAACAAGATACCGGACATATTGTCAAGCCAGTTTAATCGGGAAATCATTGCCGCCGCCAC
>JABMRL010000148.1 GCA_013202615.1 Dehalococcoidia bacterium | reverse complement strand
TCTTAACCGCACTTACTGCCTGCAATCCCCTGGGGGATGGTGAAGAGGATGGGGAACAATATGTTGAGGTGGAACGAGGAGACCTGCTGGTCACCATCAGCGGTAGTGGCAATATGGAGACATCAGAGGATGCGAACCTGAGCTTCAGCAGTGGCGGTCGCATCGCTACGATATATGTTGAGGAAGGCGACCGGGTTACCAAGGGTGAAATTCTGGCGGAGCTTGATGCTGACACCCTGGAGCTCGCCAGGGACCAGGCCGAGTACGCACTTACCCAGGCCGAGGTAGGGCTCATCCAGGCAGAATTGAGCCAGAAAACAGCTGAAAATGCACTTGATAATGTTCTTGACCAGGAAGATACACTGGAGCTGACCCTATTGAACGCCCAGATAGCCGTGAGGTCGGCTGAACATAACCTTGATGAGACCCAGGACATCTACACCTGGCCGGATATTGAAACGGCACAGAAAGACGTGGATAACGCCAAATCATTCCTGGAGTACGCGTTGGACCAAGGACTGCCCACGCTAACGGTAGAATATGCACAAAGAAGATTAGACATAGCCGAGGCAGTACTGGACATCAAAAGAAGCACCCATGACACAGAGGAGGTAGCCATCGCCAGGATGCAGATGGAAGCTGCGAAACTGGCCGAGGCTCAGGCCCAGAAAAATCTGGATGAGCTGAACGAGGACATCGCCCTGAATGACCTGAGTGTGGAAGCAGCGAAAGCCGCCGTTGGTCAGGCCAAACAGTCGGTGGCACTGGCCCGGCAGTCCCTGGAACAGGCGGAGAAAGACCTGAGAGAGGCGGTCATTACTGCCTCCTTCGATGGCATAGTGGCCAGCGTCACCGCGAAAGAAGGCGATATGATACCGTCGCCAGCGATGGCTCCCAGACAGATAATAAACCTGATTGACCCCACCAGCATGGAACTGGTAGTGGAGGTGGATGAAATCGATATCCCTGACGTGGAAGTGGGTCAGAAGGTGATTATAACCTTTGACGCACTGTCCGATGTAGAGTTAGACGGTGTGGTCGCTACCATCTACCCATTACCGCTCGAGATCGGCGGCGTTATCGTCTACAAGGTTAAAATCGAACTCGATGTCCCGGAGAAATCGGGCGTCAGGGTCGGCATGAGCGCCGAGGCCGACATTGTTCTGACCAGTCGCACTGATGTCCTGCTGGTGCCGGACCGCGCCATAAATAAGGACGACGATGGTAATCCAGTGGTCTACGTGGTCGTTGACGATAAAAATAAATTGGAAGCAAAACCGGTTGAAATAGGCATCAGTGACGATTTCAATACTGAAATCATCAGCGGCCTGGAGGTTGGAGAAACAGTCCTCGCCTCCAGAAAACGCTGATAGCCAGATGAACGGGTTTATAGCGACCACATTATCTAAAAATTGATAAGACAGGAGCACCAGATGATTGAGCTTGACAATATCGCCAAAATCTACCGCATGGGCAAGGTCGAGGTGCCGGCTCTCCGGGGAATAGACCTGACCATCAAACAGGGGGAGATGGTAGCCATCATCGGTGCCTCCGGTTCCGGCAAGTCAACGCTGATGAACATCATCGGCTTTCTGGATAAACCCACAACCGGCAAGTATATGCTGGAAGGTGTGGATGTCAGCCAGCTCAATGATAACAAGCTCGCCGAGCTGAGAAACAAGAAAGTCGGCTTCGTCTTCCAGACGTTCAACCTTTTACCGCGCGCCTCGGCTCTATCCAATGTGGAGCTGCCCCTCCTCTACAGCAACGGCGGGCAGCGGCACAAGAGAAGCCTGGAAGCGCTGGAAAGGGTCGGGCTGGGGGAACGGGCGACCCATAAACCAACTGAACTGTCCGGCGGCGAGCAACAGCGCGTGGCCATCGCCCGGGCACTGGTGAATAACCCGTCACTCATTCTGGCTGATGAGCCTACGGGAAACCTGGACAGCGCCTCCACCACGGAGATTATCCGCATTTTCTGCCAGCTTCACCAGGAAGGGATTACCGTGATTCTGGTCACGCATGAAATGGACGTGGCCACGCAGACCCAGCGCATAATACGTCTGCTGGATGGCAAGGTTATCAGTGATGAAAAAGTTACGCACAATGATAAAACGATACGCAAACGGAAAGACATTGGTAATGTCGGTAACTAATATCAATTAAACGGCAGGAGCTATAAGTGAAGTTAATAGATTCCGTTGTCATTGCCATCAGGTCGCTATTCGCCAACAAGCTGCGGTCTTCGCTGACCATGCTCGGTATAATCATTGGTGTTGGTTCGGTTATTACGCTCATGTCAGTGGCCAGAGGCGCCGAGGCTACTATTGCCTCCGCCTACGAGGAATTGGGTACCGATGTACTTTCGATAATGCCCATAAATCCAGAGGTGGAAGGAGGTTTTTCCATGTCACCGGCATATGCCGCGCCCTCGCTGACCATGGAAGACGCCCGCGCCCTGGAGCACGTCCGCGGCGTCGACAATATCGTCCCGATAAATGAGAATTTCATCACCGTAACCGCCGGCAGCGAGGCCAAGAGCGGCCTGCTCCACGGTGCTACTCCCACATATATGGATGTTATGAAGTATTCGGTAGCATCCGGACAGTTTTTTACCGATCATCACGTGGCACAGCGGGCCAATGTGGTCGTGCTGGGCAGCTTGGTGGCCGAGGACCTGTTCGGCGACGATGATGCGGTCGGTGAACAGGTGAAATTGAAGAAACAGCGCTTCACGGTTGTCGGGGTGCTTGAACCAAAAGGCGGCGCCATGTTTGGTGTCAGTTTTGATGATGTTGTGATTGTACCCATCACCACCTATCAGGCGCGCTTATTTCCCCAGCAGACCGCCACCGGCCAGGATGCCGTTGCCTCAATAAGCTTCCAGATAACCGACGAGGAAAATAGGGAGGCAATCACCGAGGAAGTTGAATCCGTCTTGCGCCGGCGGCACAATCTAAAGGGCGATGATAAAGACGATTTCGCCGTGGTCAGCCAGGAACAGGTAATGGAAATCGTCGGCCAGGTAACCGGGGTATTCTCCATCGTGCTGGGTGCCATTGCCAGCATCTCACTTCTGGTGGGCAGCATCGGCATCATGAACATCATGCTCGTCTCGGTAACGGAGCGGACGCGAGAAATCGGCATACGCAAAGCGGTGGGCGCCAAACGGCGCGATATCCTGATGCAGTTCCTCATCGAGGCGGCAACGATGGGTTTTGCTGGCGGCGGCATCGGTATCACCGGCGGCTGGCTGCTAGCCTGGGCGATTTCACAGGTAGACATCGGTGGTTTCAAGCTGGCTTCAGCAGTTTCCATCGATATCATAATACTGGCCTTCTCGGTTTCGCTATTCATCGGTCTTGCCTCCGGCCTGTACCCGGCAATGAGAGCCGCCCGACTCAACCCTATTGACGCACTGCATTATCAATGATAATAATGTATAATCAAGCAAACAGATTGAGAACGGCAAGGATAGAGGTTTAATAAACCATGAGCTGGCTTGACATCGCAGTTATCGTGATAATCGGCATCGCCACGCTGATTGGCCTTAAAATCGGCATCATCAAGGCCGTGTTAACGCTCGCCGGGGTAATTGTCGGCGTCCTTCTGGCCGGGCGCTTTTACATTGCTTTGGCTGTCCATCTCACCTTCATTCCCCAGGAGACACTGGCTCGAGTGGTTGCCTTCGCCATAATTCTAACTGTGGTGGTGCTTATCGCCGGCATAATCGCCGGCGTCCTGAAGTGGCTGGCCTCAATCATACTGCTGGGCTGGGTGAACCGACTTGGCGGGGCACTTCTTGGCCTGATAATGGGCTCCATACTCTGCGGCGCCCTGCTGGCCATGTGGACCAAATTCCTGGGCATATCTGACCCAATTGCGGAATCGGCACTGGCTACCTTTCTTCTGGACCGCTTCCCTATGGTGCTGGCGCTGCTGCCCGGAGAATTTGGCTCAGTGCGTCCTTTTTTCCAATAAGTTAGATTTACACCTGCTGCAGAAGACAGGTACTTAGACATAGGGGCTACGATATGGGATTTACGGTACCGTAGCCCCTATCTTTTGTCTGAAATTGATTTATGAGACTTTACGTCAAGCTACCATCAGGCGCCTGACGGCGTTTCTCCCGGATGCAGCTTCTGCCACTTTTCCATAAGCTGTTCGCGACTTTCCTTATGAGCCGGGTCAGCCACACAGGAATCAACCGGGCAGACCTCAGCACATCGCGAGGAATCATAGGAGCCGACACATTCAGTGCATTTACCGGGGTCAATCACGTAGATGGTTTCTCCTTCACTGATTGCCTGGTTCGGGCACTCCGGCTCACATGCTCCACAGCTTATGCACTCCTCCGTAATCTGGAACGCCATACATTTACCTCCCTTTTTACTAAAATGTCGTATTCGGGTTGAAAGCGCTGGATAGCCAATTCATCAATTACGTTGTACCGTGAACTTCTTTCTTAGAGCTTCAGCCACATGCTCTGGCACGAGGTCGCTGATATTGCCATTCAGGCGTGCTACCTCTTTTAAGAGGCTGGAACTGAGAAACTGATATTCCTGGCTTGCCATCAAGCAGAGCAGGTCCAGGTCTGGCGCCAGTTTGCGGTTCATCAATGCCATCTCAAACTCTTTTTCAAAATCGGCATTCATCCTCAGGCCACGTATCATTACCCTGGCTCCTTCACCCCTGGTAAAATCAACCGTCAACCCGCTGAACGATTTTACCTCTACGTTTGGTATATTGGCGACCGCCAGCCTGGCCGATTCCACCCGTTCCTCAATGGTAAAGATAAGGTGCTTGTTTGATTTTTCGTACACTCCCATTACTATGCGGTCAAACAACAGGGCAGCCCGTTTCACAATATCCAGATGGCCGTTGGTAATGGGGTCAAAGGTCCCCGGATAAACGGCTATGCTCATAATGTGCCGCCCTTGCGGAACAAAGCGATACAGCTATCGCCGTGACGGTGCTCCTTAACGAGTCTCAGAGCACCATAAGTGGGATTAAAAGAAAGGAGAGACGAGTGCGTCACCACGACTACTGAGCTATCACCGACCAGCTCGGATTCGGCCAATTGCGTTATCTGATCCCCGATTGATGAATTAGAATAAGGAGGGTCCATCAGAATGATATTGTACTCCCTGTCCAGAAAGGCAAGTGCCTTGGTAACACTGCAGCAATAAACATGCGCCTGATTTAATAAACCCGTTTTTTCCAGATTCTGTTTTATTATAGCACAACAATGTGGTTTCTTTTCAACAAAGTCAACCCATCCGGCACCGCGGCTTAATGCCTCTATGCCGAGTTGCCCGCTGCCGGAAAACAGGTCAAGCACTCGTGACCAATCGTCAGTTATATTCTCCAGAATAGAAAAAATCGCTCCCTTGACCAAATCTGTTGCGGGACGGGTGGCAGTTCCTCTGGGCGCTCTCAGCTGGTGCCCTTTCGCTTTACCGGCAATTACTCGCATTCCAAATACGAAACAATGATAAATTCAAGGCTCGTTGAGTCATCGACGTCACATAACTAGGATAAATACTGTGGGTATAATTGTCAATAAAACGCAAACACGGCCATCCGGTTATGGGCCGGCAACTGTTCTATTCCCAGGGGTTTTTATAATCAGAAGTCCTGCCCCGGCAACAGCGTGCGGTGCAATCCACAACAGCGACAACGCTCATATCTGTGGGCCACTTTATACAGCCCCTTCTTATTACAATAGGGACAATAGGCAAACTTGAGGCCGTTGTGGTTTTTGCCTTTTCCACTATAGTAACCAATTACTCCACTTGAAGCCACACCAACTTGCTCCTGCGTATAATGTATTACACACCCATTCCCCGATTTAAAAACGGCTGGCCCTCTTCGCCGTCTTTTTCTCCGCCGAGAGTATCCACTTTCCGACCTACACGACGCCTATATGACGCTGCTCACTACAGCTTATCTAGTCCGGATGCCGGAGTCATCAGTGGCGCTTGCACCGGTTTCATTGCCGGCGTTATCGCCTGGCGCCGGTGGCTGACCATGGGACGACGCAGGAAAGAAGGAACATCCAGTTCATCTTCGCTCTTAATGCCTCTGAGAAGCTGGGTCAGTTCGTCTTCCTGAGGGGCTCCGGTCAACCCGAGCTTGGCTACAAATCCGGTGGCGATAAGGGTAATCCGGATATCGTTATCCATTTCCGCATCATGAGCTACGCCGAAAATGATATTGGCTTCCGGGTCCACTGCCTGCCGGATAACGTCAGCTGCCTCGTTCACCTCGAACAGGCTGAGGCTTGTACTGCCGACCACATTAAAGAGAACCGCCTTTGACCCGTTGATGGTGACATCCAGCAGCGGGCTGGCTAAAGCCTGTTTGGCAGCATCCACGGCACGGTTCTGACCTGAACCCCGACCAATCGACATCCAAGCCGGCCCGGCGTCTTTCATGATTGATTTCACATCGGCGAAGTCCAGGTTAATCAGTCCGGGAGTGGTGATAACCTCAGCGATAGCCTGAACACCGTGTCTCAGAACATCGTCAGCCAGCTTGAAGGCGCTATCCACGCCCGTCTTCTGGTCGCAGAGTGAGAGCAGTTTGTCGTTCGGAATAATTATCAGGGTATCAACTTTGCCCATCAGCCTGGTGATGCCCTCATTGGCTACCTGCGTGCGGTGAGCACCCTCAAAGCTGAATGGTTTGGTGACTACGGCAATGGTCAGGGCGCCACTCTGCTTGGCTATCTCCGCCACGGTGGGTGCCGCGCCGGTGCCGGTGCCGCCGCCCATACCGCTGGTTACAAAGACCATGTCAGCACCGCCTACCAGCTCCTGCAACTCCTCACGACTTTCTTCGGCTGCTTTCTGGCCCAGGTTATGGTCGCCGCCAACACCCAGCCCTCTCGTCAATTTCTCGCCGAGCTGAATTCTTACGGGAGCTTCAGTAACCGCCAAGGCCTGGGCATCGGTATTCATGGCAATGAATTCCACGCCCTGAATATCTTCCCTGACCATGCGGGTAATCGCGTTGCTACCACCACCACCTAAGCCGATAACTTTTATTTTGGCTGGATTCGCCACAAAACTTGATTTTGCCATTTCCCCCTCCTTATTACATTAATCTGATAACGTTCTTACTCGAATCTTTAATTGAAGAGGCTCTTCAGTCGGGAAGCCATGCGCCTGAGCGCCAAGCCAAAGGTCCAGCGCGTCCAGTTCGAGCTGCGCTCGTGATTGACTCCCCAGGCCAGCAGGCCAACGCTCGTTGCGTATGCCGGGTCGCACAAGGCATCGGATATGCCTTCCATATTAGAGGGAGCGCCGACTCTGACCGGAAGCTGCAGGATATCACGACCCAGCGTGGCGATACCTGCTAGATTGGAGCTGCCACCGGTGAGTACCAGCCCTGCCGGGACAAGGGTCTCGTATTCTGAATTGGGCAGCTCAAGCAGGATGAGTTTCAGGATTTCCTCAACGCGGGCGCGGATGATATCGCACAGGTCCTGATATGAAACGCCGTGCCCATCCTGAGATATGGCGGCGGTATCCTCGGTCTTGCTTTCATAGACAGGCATCGCGCTGCCGTATCGCTTCTTCATCTCCTCGGCAACGTCAAATGGCAGGCCCAGGCCAATGGACACGTCCCTGGTGAGCTGATAGCCGGCGACCGGTAGTATTGAGGTATGCCATATGCTCCCTTCTTTGAACACCGCGATATCAGTGGTGCCACCGCCGATATCGGCCAGAATCACCCCAACTTCCTTCTCATCCGGAGTCAATACTGCTTCACTGCTGGCAAGTGGCTCGAGAACAAGGTCTTCAATATCAATGCCGATACTGCGGATGCACTTAATCAGGTTCTGTATTGAAGTCACGGCCGCGGTGATAACGTGGGTCTCCACATCTAGCCGGAAACCGTGCATGCCGATGGGGTTCTTTACGTGCGCCTGTCCATCAACGGCATATGACCTGGGAATAACGTGGAGGAGTTTCCGGTCGCCGGGAATCTTGACGCTCTGTGCCGAGGAGAGAACGCGCTTCAGGTCGTCCGTGCGCACCACGCGGTCATTTCGCGTTATTGCCACCACGCCGCGGTTATTCAGCGAGGTAACATGGCGGCCGGTCACGCCAACGTAGGCTGACTCCACTTTGTAGTTGCTTGACTGTTCCGCTTTCCTTACCGATTCTTTGATTGACTCCCTGGCTTCATTGATGTTGACCACCAGGCCTTTATGCAGACCAACTGATTTAGCAATGCCAACACCAACAATGCGCGGCGCGCCACCTTCATTCAGGTCAGCAACAACCGTGCACACCTTGGTGGTACCAACATCAATCGCCGCTACGGTTCGATTTTTCATCTAGACCTCCTTTTCAATAGGTTTGGATTATTAAAGTTCTTTCCTGCTTTACATTGCCAGAGCCTCCTTGGCCACTGTCTTTTTCAAGTCGAGCGTGTCAGGATATGGAAAAGACCAATCTCACCTTGTCCATAAGGTCAGTTCTTTTACTTGACCCTATTTTGGTTTCCGCCATGATACTGTACACTTCGTCCGGGCCATAGCTATCGGCCTGGTTGATTAAGTGTTCGCTTATTTTCAGCTTCAGGTCGGTAATATTGGTGCATAATCTCACTTCACCCGTTCCCTTTTTATCCGGTTGCACCTGTTCCATTATTTGTTTCCCTTTCTAGATGCTACACCCTCTGGTGTTATTTCAACCCTGGCCCACTCAGGCCATAGCAAATACCATCTGCAGTTTGCGTAACAGCGCCGGCCTTCTCCAGGCCCTGGCTTCTGTCTCTGCCCAGAGAATTTCCATCTCATCTGCGGCCAGACAAGCATCCTGTGCTATCAGACGCGTGGCAGCTCGCAGCTTGGCACTGCGACTGCGTGGATTGGCCCGTATCTCACCCTCGGAGGGCATAATCACGTGCCTGCGAATGAGCTTTAAGCGAGGTTCATGCCCGCAGATGCATACCGGCGTGCCAGGAGGACAGATACATCCCCTGGCTTCTTGTTGCATCAAGCGCTTCACGATGCGGTCCTCCAGAGAGTGGTAGCTTATCACCACCAGCCTGCCTTCGAAGCCGAGAAGCTCAATTGCCTGTTTCAGGGCTCTCTCCAGGTTTTCCAGTTCCAGATTTACCGCAATCCGAATGGCCTGAAATGTCTTCGTAGCAGGGTGTATTTTGCCCGTTCGCCGGCCGACTGCTTTCTCCACGATACGAGCTAAATGAAGGGTGGAGGTGATAGGACGTTCTTGCACGATAAGCCGTGCTATCTGACGACTGTGGCTTTCCTCGCCATAGGTTCGGATAATGCGCGCCAGTTCCGCCTCAGGGGAGGTATTAACAATATCGGCGGCGGTCACCTCTTGCTCGGGATTGAAACGCATATCGAGGTGGGCGTCATGCTGAAAACTGAAGCCGCGCCCGCTCCCGTTTAGCTGCATTGAGGAAAAGCCAAGGTCAAGCAAAATACCATGCACCGGAAAGAAATCATATTTAATGCAGGTCGCCTGCAGGTTGACGAAATTGTCATTGACGAGGAGGACGGATTTCTTATATTCCTCAAGTTTTTTCTGGGCTACCTTTATCGCCATAGGGTCGGCATCAATGCCGAGCAACTGTCCCCCCGGGGAACTGCGCTCCAGAATTGCCCGGGCATGTCCGCCGCTGCCCACCGTGCAATCAACGTAACGGCCCCCGGGTTGAACCGCCAGCGCTTCCATGGCCTCTTCGAGCAGAACCGGTACGTGATTTGAATTCTGATTACTTGGACTCATCTCGTCGCTCCAGGCTTTCTATAATCTGCCAGGCTTGTTCCTGGCTGATTGCTTTCTCTTCTTCCCAGAGAGCCTGATCCCATATCTCCAGGTAGGTGTTGGCTCCGGTAACGACGACGTCTTCCTGAATTTCAGCGTGCTCGCGCAGTGGTACTGGCAGAGCCACCCTACCCTGTCCGTCAATGTCAACATTGAAAGCAGTAGCAAAGATAGCCCGATTCAGCCTCCTCATTTTACTGGGGGTCAGCGGCCCACTGGTAAGAGATGCAGCCAGCTTGCGCCATTCTGACAGCGAATACACGTTTATGCATTTTTCCGCTGCCGGAGACAGGACCACGCCGTCCTTCAGTTCCCTGCGGAACCGAGGCGGTATAGCTACCCGACCTTTTTCATCTATCTTGTAGTTGTACTCACCGTAAAACATACAAAATCCTCAGCCAGCGAATTGCCCCATTTTCTACCACTCTTCCCCACTTTTTACCACTATAACACTCTTTATAACACGAGCCCAGCACGTTTGTCAAGGCTTTTAGGCTAAATTTGACGAATTTTCCATAATATTTTTTCCATTTTGCTATCTGCCTCATATGTGGTAAAATGAAATTTGTTCTGGAGCACAACCATGCTTACTATCAGCATACTCACCGTCAGTGATAAAGGGGCGCGCGGCCAGCGCTATGATGAAAGCGGCCAGACCATCAGGGATATCTTCTCCGATTTGGGCAGCGATATCGCTGGCTATGAGATTGTCCCCGACGAGATTGACATCATCCGCCAGAAGCTGGCGGAGTGGGCAGACAATAAAGAGACGGATGTCATCATCACCACCGGCGGTACCGGGCTTGGCGAGCGTGATGTGACGCCGGAAGCTACCATCGCCGTTCTAGACCGGGTTGTCCCCGGTCTCGCGGAAGCAATGAGGGCCGGTTCGCTGAGCAAAACACCGATGGCGATGTTAAGCCGGGCAACGGCAGGGGTCAGAGGCAAATGCCTGATAATAAACCTGCCCGGCAGCCCCAAAGCGGTCAGGGAATGCCTTGAGGTGGTGCTGCCAGCCATACCGCATGCCGTCGATATTATTAAAGGGGTGGTCACCGAACATTCCTAGAAGGTGGCAGGGATTTTCGATGCGTATTGATGTGCTAACCATATTTCCGCAGATGTTTGACGTGCCGTTCAGCTTCGGCATCTTCAAGCGGGCCGTTGACCAGAACCTGGTCAGTATCAACGTGCATAACATCCGCGATTACACCCATGATAAGCACCACACCGTTGACGATTCCCCGTATGGCGGTGGCCCGGGCATGGTGTTCAAGCCTGAGCCCGTCTTCGAAGCGGTGGCAGCGGTAAAGGCCCAGGTCACGACAGAACCTGAAGTCGCGGAACCGCTGGTTATCCTGCTCACACCGCAGGGACGCCTTTTCAACCAGCGAATCGCGACGGAACTGTCCGGTTACCGCCATCTCATAATGCTCTGCGGCCATTATGAAGGCATTGACGAGCGTGTGGTAGAACACCTCGTCACCGATGAAATCAGTATCGGTGATTACGTGCTGACCGGCGGAGAACTGCCCGCTCTGGTGGTCATTGACACCGTCATTCGCCTGCTCCCGGGAGTGCTTGGCTCCGAAGATTCAGCGCAGGAAGATTCACATATGAACGGTATGCTAGAATATCCCCAGTACACCCGCCCGTCCGTTTTCCGGGACTGGCCGGTTCCAGAAGCGCTGCTCTCCGGGAACCATGCCCAGATTGCCCGCTGGCGCCGGCAGCAGGTCATACAGCGCACCCTGGAGCGTCGCCCGGACCTGATCGACATGAGCAAACTCGGTCAGGAAGAAAAGCAAATGGTAGAGCAATTCAACTCTTTATATAAAGCCAAATCCAGTTTGAACAAGGAGCCTGAGAAATGAATGTTGATTCGCTGGTCAATGTCAAACGCAATCCCAAAATTCCCGAACTCGCCCCCGGGGATACGGTACGCGTTTACATCAAAGTTGTTGAAGGTGGCAAGGAACGACTCCAGCCATTCCAGGGAGTAGTCATCAAAATGCACGGCGGCGGTGCTGGCGCTACCTTTACCGTCAGACGCATCGCCTATGGTGTTGGTGTGGAGCGCACGTTCCCGCTGTTCTCCCCAAGAGTGGAGCGAGTGGAAATAATCCGCCACGGAAAAGTGCGCCGGGCCAAACTTTACTACCTGCGCGGACGCAGTGGTAAGGCAGCCCGTATAAAAGAGAGGCGAGTGGACCGGGAGAAAGAGCTGGCCCGAATGGAGAAGCTGGCCACTGAGGCTGAAGAAGAGACGACAACCGGGGCAGCTGAAATAGCGGAAGAGGAACTGCTCGCTGAACAGGAAGAGGTGCTGACAGAAGAAGTTACGGAGGCACCACCAGAAGGCGAGCTGGTTGAAGAACCAGAAGCAGAAAAGGCCCCGCCTGAATCGGTAGAGTCACTGCCGGAAGCGGCGGAAACGGTGGCTGAGGTAGTAGAGCAAGCGGAAGCAGAGCCATCAGCCGAGCCGGAAGAAGCACCTGCCGAAGAAACAACAGAGGCAGCGTTGGAAGGCGAACTGGCGGAAGAGCCATCTGGAGAGGAAAAAACTCCTGACGAAGCGGAGGAGGCGGAGCCAGAGGTAACCCAACCTCAGAACGAGCTCGCTTCCGAAGAGCCGGAAACAGCCGCGACGGAAGAAGAACCGGAAGAGAAACCCAAAGAGTAATCTTTCCGGCACCGCTTAACGCCACAATTATCATCCGCCCACAGGGAAACGAAGGCTGCGAGGCAATCGGTGGAGCACGGTATGAAATATGCTGAAGTCAGTGTTAATTCCCCGATTGCCCAGCGCCGCACCTTCAGCTATGCCGTACCCCCGCATCTGAACATCAAGGTGGGGCAGGCGGTATGGGTCCCCTTCGGCGAGCGCACTCTCCAGGGCATCGTCATGGCGCTGACCCCCTCCCCTGCCGTGGCAGAGACCAGAGATATCATTGACGTTATTGAGCCCCGCCCGTTTCTCTCCCCGGCCCAGGTAGACCTGGCCAGATGGATAAGTGACTACTATCTGTCTCCGCTTTTCGATGCCGTGGCCCTCATGCTGCCGCCGGGATTCGAAAGGAAAACGCTGACCTTTATCTCGGCAGTGCCGAACCCTGACGAGGAAAAAGTTACTTCCCTCTCCTCGCCACAACGCCAGCTCTTCGAACGGCTGCAAAAGCAGGACAGGACAAACCTCAAAGAACTGGAGAAAAAACTCGGTGAAAAGAAGGCTCAAGCGACCGTCTCGCAGCTGGTAAGGCAAGGGCTGGCGGTTAGAAAATACGAACTTGAGCCGATAAGGATACGGCCCAAGACGATGCCCTTCCTCCGCCTCAACATACCCTCCACCGATGCTCCACAGATATCAGCCGAACTCAAGAGGAAACGGGCTTTCAAGCAGGCAAGCCTTATTGATTTTTTAAGCGAGCGGTCTGAGCCGGTTCCCTGGACAGAAGCGAGGCAGAAGCTGGGCGTGAGCAGGGCAACGGCCGATGCTCTGGTTCGCCAGGGGTTTATCATTTTCGAGTCGGTTGAAGTCAGACGGGAACCGATTTCCCGCCAGGATATTGCACCAACGTCACCGCCTCAACTTACCCGCGCCCAGGAAAACGCACTTGCTCACATCCGCGAAGCGATAAATGATAAGCGGACGCGCCCCGATATTTTTCTGCTTCACGGCGTTACCGCCAGTGGTAAGACCGAGATATACCTGCGGGCACTCGCGGAAACAGTGAAACTGGGCCGGCGAGGCATTGTTCTGGTGCCGGAAATCGCGCTCACCCCGCAGACCATAGAGCGCTTCGTCGCGCGCTTCCCGCAACGGGTCGCCGTCCTGCACAGCAAGCTCTCACCGGGTGAGCAGTTTGACGAATGGCGAAGGATAAGGGATGGCGAATCCGACGTCGTCATTGGCCCCAGGAGCGCACTCTTTGCCCCCCAGCCCGACCTCGGGTTAATCGTGCTCGACGAGGAACACGAGTGGACCTACAAGCAGGAGAACCCACCCTGCTACCACGCCCGCAGTGCGGCGGTAAAGCTAGCCGAGTTGACGGGTGCAGTGGTTATCCTGGGCAGCGCCACCCCCGACGTGGGCACCTATTTCCGCGCTCAGCAAGGAAGCTGTGAACTCCTCCAGCTTCCGGAACGCGTTGTCCCGGTGGAAAGCGCACCGCTGCCCCATGTTGATATCGTGGACATGAGGGACGAACTAAAAGCCGGCAACCGCAGCATTTTCAGTCGCGCCCTTTCGCAGGAAATCACACGGGCGGTGAACGGCAGGGAGCAGGTAATCCTTTTCCTCAACCGCCGGGGCGGCGCGACGTTTATTCAGTGCCGACACTGTGGCTTCGTGCTGCGCTGCCGTCGCTGTGAGATACCCCTGACCCATCATTACGCCGAGGACATGCTGGTCTGCCATCAGTGCAACCATAAGACGGCGGTACCTGACCACTGCCCCCGGTGTTCCAGCCGACAGATGAAATACCTCGGACAGGGCACGCAGAAGCTGGAACAGGAAGTCAGTTACGCCATGCCGCGGGCACGACTGCTCCGCTCGGACAGCGATATG
>JABMRL010000147.1 GCA_013202615.1 Dehalococcoidia bacterium | reverse complement strand
GATGGAGCCGCCTCCCTGCTTCAGCATATGGGGGATGACGTATTTGCCGGTGAGGAACATGCTCTTCACGTTAACCGTCATCACTTTGTCCCAGGTATCTTCCTCGGTCTCAACGACGCCGCCCCACTGCCCGATGCCCACATTATTATGCAGAATGTCAATCCTGCCGAACTTCTGAACGCAGGTCTCGACCATCTTCTGGCAGTCGCTTGCTTTGGAGACATCGGCCTGGAAGGTGATGCATTCTCCGCCTTTCTGGTCGATCATTTTTTTAGTTTCTTCGGCGGCCTCGAGGTTATAGTCAACGGCCATTACCCTGGCGCCTTCCCGAGCAAAGACGACTGCCGTCGCTTTGCCGTTGCCCATGCCGGGAAGTACCGAACCTGCTCCGGTAACAATGGCCACTTTGCCTTTTAATCTATCTCCCATTATTATCCTCCTCTCTGTTCGCTATTTCTTATCGGGTGGCCATGACCTCTGGGTTCCAGAGAGGCCCCCGTCGACACGCAGGGTCGTCCCGGTGATGTATTTCGAATCATCGGAAGCCAGGAATAGGGCAGCGTGGGCCACATCCCACGATTCGCCCTGCTTGCCGGTAGGGCACATGGCGTCACGCCGCTGCCACATCAGCTCAACGCTGCCGTCACCGTAGGCGTCCGGGTTGTAGTATTCGACCATCGGGGTCTTCATCATGCCGGGCAGGATGGCGTTGCAGCGGATGCCCTTGTCGGCATACTGAATGGCTACCTCGCGGGTGAGGGCAATCACTCCGGCCTTGCTCACCGAGTAGGCAAGGGCCGGTGCCGGCTGGCACCTGATGGCGCTGAGTGAGGCAATATTGACGATAACGCCGCTTCCCTGCTTCTCCATGTAGGGTAAAGCATATTTGCAGGTGAGGAACATGCTTTTCAGGTTGATGGTCATGGTCTTGTCCCAGATTTCCTCCGCCAGTTCTACCGGCCCGGCATAGCCGCCCATTCCCACGTTATTGTGCAGGATGTCGACCCGACCGAACTTCTCAACGCAGGTATCTATCATCTTCTGGCAGTCGCTCGCTTTGGAAACATCGGCGTAGAATGAAATGCACGTGCCGCCTTCTTTTTCAATTATGCGTTTGGTTTCCTCGGCGGCCTCCAGATTGTAGTCGGTTGCCATGATTTTGGCGCCTTCCCTGGCAAAGACGATAGCGGTTGCCTTCCCGTTGCCTGTACCGGCCAGGATTGAGCCGGCGCCGGTGATAATAGCCACCTTGTTTTTCAGACGTTCTCCCATAGCTCACCTACCTTTACAGCGATTGAGGGAATATCGCTTGTTTCCGTAATATCTGTATCCATTCTCAGGGAATCAACAGCACTTTTCCCGCCTCACCGCTTTCGGCCATTTTGAAAGCCTGCTCAAATTCAGCCAGCGGGAAGCGGTGGGTTATAATCGGCAGCGGGTCAAACCGGCCCGTATCCAGCATGGCTCTAAGCTGCCACCACGTCTGCCAGATTTCGCGGCCGAACACACCTCGAACCGTGGCTTCCTTGAGTATGATATTGGCGTGGAAGTTGAACTCCATTGGCCCCGGGGGTACACCGACCAGGCTTACCCTGCCCTCACGTTTCAGAACGTCAAAACACATCCGGGTGGCTTCGGGGTGACCGCTGAGCTCAATGGACACGTCCACGCCAAGGCCGTCGGTGGCGTCCTTAATTGTCTTGACCGGGTCCTGCTCTTTGGGGTTGATTATGGTAGCATCGGGGAAGAGCTTTCTTGCCATTTCGACTCTTTTGGGTGCCACCTCAATGCCGAACATTTTGGTAGCCCCGAAGACCCTGGAGGCGCCGATGGCGAACATGCCGATGGGCCCGCAGCCGAAAACAGCTACGCTTTTGCCGTTAATCGGCCCGGACATAACGCTGTGGACTCCCACGCCGACGGGCTCGTGGATGGCACCGAGTTCGTAGGAAGTACCCGCCGGGTGTTTCCAGCAGACGTGGGCGGGCACGGCCATATATGAGGCAAAGGCACCGCCGATTGTGTGGCCGAGGAGCCCCATGTTCAGACAGTTGAGCGCGGCGTTGTTCTGGCAATAATAGCATTCCCCGCAGAAAATATGTGGTTCTGGAGAGACCAGGTCGCCCTTTTTTAGGCTGGTCACGCACTCGCCCACTTCCACCACATCGCCGCAGGTTTCATGGCCGACAACAATGGGAAGTTGGCACATTTTCATGATGTTGGGTGATGAATGATAGACGTGGATGTCACTGCCGCATATCGTGGTGCCCATAATCTTGACCAGGACATCCTTGGGCCCGATTTTGGGCACATCAACATCCCTGTATTCGAATCCTATAGCTTCGCTTGTTTTTACCAGTGCTTTCATTTGGGCACGCCCCTTTCCGCATCAAATTTGACCGTCAGGTATTCCATTCTGTATTACCCATGAAAAGCCCCCTGTAATTTTCTCTCTCTGATTCATTACAGGGGGTCGAAGTGGCTTTTCGTGTATTCTGATATGCTGGGTTATGATAAACCTGGGAAGCAAGGGTATTGCCATCAAACCAGCAATATCAGCACATATCATTTCCCTTTATACCTTCACGTCTTACCGGCGAAGAGTTCATGAAAAAATACTATTTCCCGCCCTTGTTCAGGCTCTCAAGCAGTTTATCGGCGGCTTCCACGGCGGACATACCGGGCGTGACGCCCAGTTTCTTGGCTGCTTCATTAACCACGGAAACCTTGCCCTGCTCATAGGTGCTCTTGCCGTTGCCAATTTTGGCTGACATCGCCGCCACAGCGGCCGCTGGAATGCCACGTTCATCGCACATTTTGAGGGCGGCGATACCGGCGTCATTCTTACCCATCCCAGCATCATTACCAATCATGGCGCCCATTTCATTGTGGATGGTCATTTCACCAACATTTATCCCGCAGTGGGAGCCATCAACAAAGACATCGCCCTTGCTTCTTTCGTCCATAGCCGCCGCAGAATCAGCAATGACTATTTTACGGTTTCCAGATTGCTTTATTACAGTTATATCACCAGCCAATTTTACCTCCCCCTTTAGTAACCACTTTCCTGGTATTTCAGGAGATTCCTTCGAACATCTTGTCAGCAGCTTCTTTAGCCGACATGCCAACCGTAACCCCCATTTTCCTGGCTACTTCGTTGACTGCCGATATGACCCCCTCGTTGTAGGTGGACTGACCAACGCCGATTTCAGCGGACATTGCCGCTACGGCGGCGGCCGGAATACCGTGCTTGTCAAGAGATGACAGGCTCGCTACTCCCGCATTCTCCAGGCCGGTGCCGGCGTCGTTGCCGATA
Organism: Dehalococcoidia bacterium; assembly: GCA_013202615.1. GTDB lineage: Bacteria > Chloroflexota > Dehalococcoidia > Dehalococcoidales > RBG-16-60-22 > E44-bin89. The sequence continues at coordinate 2,726 of JABMRL010000147.1, read as the reverse complement.
GAGCCACGGGTGCCGTTCGGGAGTATATAGTCGGGAGCGATATTGGCCCCGCAGTGGGAGCCGTTAACGACGATGTCATTTTTATTGTCTTCGGTAATCGAGGTGGCTGAGTCGGCAATGACGATGCGCAGCCCGCCAGCCTCTCTTACCACTTTATGCACTTCATGCGTCATAAACCCCGCCTCCAGTCTCTAAATTAAGGTATCTGATACTGGTTACTAACGTATCATCAGGCTGGGTAACCAGGTAATAATCTGTGGGAAAATTGTGAAGATAATTAACCCGACAATAATCAATGCCACATGTGGTAGCACACCTCTGACGATATCTCCCATGGTGACACCAAGCTTCGGGTCACAGGCACCGCGGCAGATGAATATTCCGGAGGCGAAAGGCGGTGTCATGAAAGCCATCTGGAGATTCACGCAGACCATAATGGAGAACCAGAGGATGTCGAAACCCGCCGCCGCGGCAATGGGGGTGATAATGGGCACCATAATATAAACGATGGCTATCCATTCGATGAACATGCCCATGAGGAAGATGATTAACATGATGATGGCAAAGACACCCCACTTGCCACCGGGAGCACTCAAAATGATGTCGGACATAACCTCGCGGCCACCGCCGCCGAGGAAGACGGCACTGAAAGCCACCGCCATGGTAACGATGACGAAGATAAAGCCACAGGCTCGCATGGTGATGAGCGAAGCCTCTTTCAGGGTGGCAAGGCTGAAACGTCCGTAGGCGATGGTCAATATGGTAGCCATGAAAGCGCCGACGCCAGCGGCTTCGGTGGGGGGTGCGATGCCGAAGAAGATTACACCCAGTACCGACAGGATGAGAATGGCGACCGGTACAATGGAGGTAATCAGCATCATGGTTTTCTTCATAAACGGCACTTTTCTGTCTTCCATTGGTACGGCCGGTGCAATTTGCGGCTGGAGATAACTGCGTATAGTAATGTAGATGACGTACAGGCCGGACAGGGTAAATCCGGGTAAAAACGCGCCGAAGAAGAGCTGGCCCACGGAAATACCGGCCATCGGTCCGTAAAGCACGAGCATAATACTCGGGGGAATAAGTATTCCCAGACAGCCGCCAGCAGTTACGGCGCCGGTGGCCAGGGATTTGCTGTAACCCCGTTTCAACATTGACGGTAGCACTGCCATCGCCAGCATGGTGATGGAAGCGGCGATGATGCCCACGGTGGCGGCGATGACGGTGCCCATGAGCACGGTAACGATGGCCAGACCGCCTCGAAAGCCGCCAAGCCACAGGTAAAGGGCATCATATAAGCGTTCCGCTATCCCGGAGCGTTCCAGCATCACCCCCATGAAAACAAACAACGGTACCGCGATGATTATGTAGTTGGTCATGATGCCGTAGATACGGACGTAGATAACGTCAATGACCTGGCCTCCGAAAATGAAGAAGCCAACAAACAAAGCCAGACCACCGACGATAAATCCAAGGGGGAAACCGGTCAAGACCCCGATAAAAACACCGCCTATCATGATGGCGGTGACCATTTCCGGACTTAAATCAATCATAAGGCTTGCCCTTTATCAACATATACGTATCACGAATAAAATGCGCCACGGTCTGAAGAGCAAATAAGGCAATCCCGTAGAACACTACGGTTCTCAATGGTCCCGCCGGCGGATACCAGCCGGTAATGGGCATCTTCTCACTGGTTGCCCAGGAATCAAACATCCAGTTCCAGGCGGCGAAGGTCAGCAGGAATACGAACGGGAAAAACATGAGCAGGTTGCCCAGGCAATCAATGAGGGCTTGCCCTCTCTGGGGGAGGTGGGCATATATCATGTCGACGCGAACATGCGCCCGGAGTTTATGGGTATAGGCAAAGGCGAGGATATACGAGCTGGCAGCGAGCATGACGTGGAGCTCATATCCCCAGAGGGTAGGCTTGGTGAAAACATAGCGTAGCGTGACTTCAACTGTCACCAGCACCATCAGTGCCACGATGAACCACCTTCCCGTGAGAGCTGTCCACACGCTGATGGCGTCAATGGTATGAATAAATTTCTTCATAATTTTTCTTTTCTAGACATTACGTTTCCCCGCCCCGAAGATGGCTCCGGGGCGGGGAGTTGATTCTGGAAATTACAGGCGCGGGTAGGTTGCCGCGTAGGCGTCCCGCCAGTTGAACAGGGACTTCATGAGCTTGTCGTAGAACGGGCTCTCGGCCTGGCGCTTGGCATAGAATTCATTGGAATTTGCTACTATCATGTCTTCCACTGACTGGGGTACCGGTTGGACCTGTACGCCAGCAGCAATCCACTCTGCGGTGGCGGTGGTGTTCTTGTAGGTCCACTCCGCATAGTGCCGTATGCCCTCAGCCCAGACCAGTTCGGTGAATATCCACTTCAGGTCGTTGGGCAGGTCGGCCCATGACTGCTCGTTGACGAGATAGATGTACGCGTCGGTGGGCTGGCGGGCAGGAGAAACGTAGGCATAGTCCACGATTTCCTGGAAGCCGAAGTTCAGGTCAACGGCCAGGCTGGAGTGCTGGAAACCGTCGATAACGCCTCGCTGCAGAGCCTCATAGAGTTCCGGGCTCGGGGTGGCAACAGCCGCCACACCCAGCGGGCTGAAAATCTCTGCCTCGTCACCGAGGAGTCTCATTTTCTTGCCGTCCAGGTCATCGGGACTGTTAAGTTCGAAGCTGGTGTAGAGGAAGGTCTCCGGCTCGCGGCAGATGG
>JABMRL010000146.1 GCA_013202615.1 Dehalococcoidia bacterium | reverse complement strand
GCTGCACTGGTCGTTGATGGTGGTTTGACGTGCCTGGTTAAACCGTTCTGAAGTTAAAGGAGCTAACTCAGGCAATCATCAGTACGAGGGTGAATCCCGGTTATTGCTTAAGCCGGGCAGACAACTTGTTGAGCATATCAAAAGTCATCGCTGGCAGGTCATACTGTGGCTGCCAGCCCCAGTCGGCACGGGCAGCGCTGTCATCCATTTTGTTAGGCCATGATTCAGCGATTGCCTGGCGGATGGGGTCAACCCGGTAATCAATAGTAAAACCCGGAATGTGCTTTTTAATTTCCCCGGCGATATCTTCCGGGGCGAAGCTCATGGCGGTAACGTTGTAGGCATTCCTGTGCTTGAGCCTGCCGGGCTCGGCCTCCATAATCTGGAACGCTGATTTAAGCGCGTCAGGCATATACATCATATCCAGATAGGTTCCCGCCTTGATAAAGCAGTGCTCATATTTCCCGTGCCTGACTGCCTCATAGAATATCTCCACGGCATAGTCGGTCGTTCCTCCGCCGGGAGGAGTCACATAGGAAATGAGGCCCGGCCAGCGGACGCCGCGGGTATCAACGCCGTACTTCTGGTAGTAATAGTCACAGAGTAATTCGCCAGCGACTTTGGTGATTCCGTACATTGTCCCGGGGCGCTGGATGGTAATTTGCGGTGTATTATCCAGAGGTGTATCCAGGCCGAACGCGCCTATGGTGCTGGGAGTAAAAACGGCACATTCGTATTCGCGTGCTACCTCCAGAATATTGCGCAGGCTATTGACATTCACTGTCCAGGCAAGCTGTGGATTTGCTTCGGCCTTTGCGGATAGAATCGTGGTCAGGTTGTAGATAGCGCCAACGTTGTATTTCCTCACCACGTCGGCAACGCGGTCAATGTCCGTGCAGTCGATAAAGCAAAATTCCCCGCCGTCAAGCAATTCCTGGCTGGGCTCAGTCTTGTGCCCCGTAGCTATTACCGTATCCGCGCCATATCTGGCCCGCAGCGCCGGCACGAGCTCGGAACCGACCTGTCCGCAGGCCCCGGTTACCAAAATTCTCTCCATAGATGGTTCTCGCCCTCTTTTAATGCGTTATCTGTAATCTTCTCTCGGTGGACTGAAGGTGCTTATCATTATAGTTTTCTCATCATGGGTGATGCCTCCATGAACGATGCCGGGAGGAGCCAGAAAAACATCGCCCCTTTCAAGCAATTTTTTCTCATCCCCCATGGTCATCTCAAATGCTCCCTCGATGATGATTGCCATCTCCTCGTAGGGATGGCTGTGTAAAGGAGATTCCGACCGGGGTTGCAAAATGACCTCGCATACCATCAGGTTCTGCCCGGAAACGGCGCGTACCGAGAATCCCGGTGCCGGCTCTACGGCCTTAAAATCTTTCGGATATTCATAGAACATAGGTTGCCTCCTTTGTGCATTAAACACTTTATTAATTTATTTGGCCGGTTTTTTGGACAGGCTATCGGGAGAGCCAACCGCCGTCCACATTCACAATTGAACCGTGCAGGTAATCGCTGGCAGCCGAAGCTAAAAAGACGACCACCCCTCCCAGGTCTTCCGGCTCTCCCCAGTGACCGGCCGGGATTCGGTCAAGAATTGCCTTGCTGCGCACAGGGTCATTGCGAAGTCCTTCTCCCAACCTTGTTGCCATGTAGCCCGGAGCAATGGCGTTTACGTTAACACCATGTACCGCCCACTCATTGGCCAGCGCCTTGGTAAGCTGACCAATGCCCCCTTTGCTGGCAGCATAGCTGGGGACCGTGATTCCCCCCTGGAAAGTCAACATCGATGCCACGAAGATTACTTTGCCAGACTTCCTAGCCACCATGTCTTTGCCTATCTCACGGGTCAGGATAAATTGGGCATTCAGGTTAACCTCCATTGTCTTGTCCCAGTAGTCATCAGGGTGTTCGACTGCCGGTTTGCGCATGATGGTGCCGGCGTTATTTACCAGGATGTCGATGACAGCGTTTTCAGCCTTTACCCGTGCGATGAAGTCATACAGGGCCTTGCGGTCTGAAAAGTCGCACCGATAGCTTTTAAATTTTCTCTTTAGAGCCACTATCTCCTTTTCTATTTCGCTCCCTGACTCTTCAAGGGTTACGCTGACGCCGATGATATCGGCACCGGCTTCGGCTAACGCCAATGCCATCGCTCTGCCGAGGCCGTGCTTACAGCCAGAGACCAGCGCCACCTTCCCGTCCAGGTTAAATTTATCCAGAATGCCCATTCCGGCTCCCCTCCTTTTTTATTAAACTTCAGTCGCCAGGTCTGACAGTAGACTCAAATAGCGGCTATGGCATTAATCTCTACCAGCATTTCTTTAAAAATAAAATCGGTGCCGACAAGAGTGCTTGCCGGCTGTTTTTCTTTAAAGTATTTGGCACGGATTTCAGCATGTTTATCACGGTCACTGGCATCACGGAGAAAAACGGTAACCTGAACAACGTCATTCAATGTGGCGCCGGCGTTCGCCAGTATGGTTTTGATTTTCTCCAGAGCCACTCTCGTTTGGTCCTCAAGGTCTCCTTCATTTAATACCCGTCCCTGAGAATCTTTTCTGAGGCCATTTTGTCCCGAGACATAGATTTGTTTTGTTACGTTGCTGACGATTACCCCTGGAACATAATAAAGGTGTCTCTGCATTAAGTCGTCTTGGTGTTCTTCCGGGAATATTTCCCAACTTATTTGTTCTCTCTTCACCATTTTCTAATCGCCCTCCTTTTACTGGCTTCCCGCCAAGAGTGAATCAGACAATTTAGGGTATTTAAAATTACCTATTGTGTTGTGACTTCAGCTGCATTTTGCCCTGCTATCCGACCTGAGGCGAGGGCCAGAAGATAGCCGGTGCCAGTCCGGCGTAACCGGTACCTACGACGAGTACGTCACATTGAAGTTCGTAATCCTGTCTGCGCTGCACTTATATTCAGGACCTTTTTCAAATTAATAGAGGCTGGAGTAAGGTTGACATGTTTTTATAACTGCAAGTCTAGGTTTCTGAATGGCCTTTGTCAATAATTTGGGGATTATATTACCAGCTATAATTTATTATAATACTGGCTCGACTGGCACGGCAGTCTATTTCTAGAGGTGACAAAAGGCTATGGAAAAGACAATGCCTGTAGCTGCGGGAGCGGCGGCTTTATGCCCCCGCAGACGCGTCTGGTTTCATCACGTTCCTGCCCGGGGTAATGGTGAGGACCGAGGCTATGGCAACAACGGCGAGTCCGGCCAGTAAAAACCATACTATCTGGTAGCTGCCCAGGTTATCATAAGCCAATCCGGCCAGAGTTGGGCCTATTACGGCGCCTATGGTGCCAATGCCTTCCATCAGGCCGTAGATGCTTCCGAAATTTGTTCTGCCAAAGTATTCTCTCCCCAGTGCGGGCAGGATGGCGTTGGTACCGCCATAACCTATGCCCAGCAGAACCAGGAATGGCACGAGTAACCAGAGCCCCGTGTTCGAAGCATATGCGAAACAGAATAACCCGCAACTCATCATAACGAAGCTCGTTGCCGCCACCGACCTTTTATTGAACTTGTCCCCGAACCAGCCAAAACTAAGGCGACCGATGATGCTCATCAACGGGATGGCGGTAGCCACCAGGCTGGATGTCGCCCGGCTAATGCTGATACTGCTGAGATAAGGCATCACGTGGGTGATGATAGCCATCATCGCCATCATATGATACATACGTGCCAGTACTATACGCCAGAATGTTCCATTCTTGAGTGCCTGCTTTACTCTTAATTCAACATCGAGACTTTGCGGCGGGCTCGCATCGGCAAAGTGTTCTTTTGTGTCCTGTTTCTGACCATCTGGAAGATAACCGTATTGTTCAGGCCGGTGCCGAAAGACGAATGACAGCGGTAAAACCAGAACTATCATGCCCAGAGCAAGGATATTCAGCGCTGTGCGCCAATCATATACTTCAATGAGCCTGACTATTACCGGAATCAGCAGGCCGCTGAAGCCAAAGCCACAGATGGCTATGCCGCTCGCTATCCCCATTTTCCTCCGAAACCAGTTGGCGACGGCGGTTAACAGCACGGTGACGGTGCAGGCGCTGACACCTACTGCGAGCAGGGCGAAGGACACATAGAACATGATTAGAGAGGTAGTGGAACTCAGGAGAAGCAGGCTCGCTACCGTGACCAGCACCCCGCCGAATATGAGCTTCCTGGGCCCCCAGCGGTCGGCGAGTGTACCGACGATTGGAGAAAGAAGCCCCATCTCCAGACCGCGCAGAGAGGCGGCAAGTGAGAGCTGCGTGTAGCTCCAGCCCATCTCGTCTACTATGGGCTCAAAAAAGGCCGTGAACCCGTAGAATACCGCTCCTCCCAGGTACAGGGCAATAAGGAAAGACGCGACAACGATCCACCAGCCGTAAAATATCTTAAACGGATTCCGGTGAGATGGCATTATTTTAAATTATCTCCGTAGAATCTTAAGGCCTGACCCCGTCCTACAGGTTCAGCTTCTTGATAAAATCAACATAGTTATCGCCGCTCTGCCCTGAAATAGGGTACCGGCCATATTCATAAGCGGCGTCGAAGGCGGCCACGATATTCTCCGGAGGTGTATCCGGCTCAATGTTATGCGATGTGGCAAAGATGAAACCTCCGCCGCGAGCATACTCCTGTATGAGCTTCTTAGCCCCTTCTCTTACCTGCTCTACTGTCCCCCGCGGTAGCAGTTTTTGTATATCAAGACCACCGAGGAAGGCGATTTCGTCACCAAACTCCTTCTTCAAGCGCCAGGGCTCCATATTCCTGGCCAGTGGCTGTATCGGGTTGAGAACGTCCACCCCGATCTCTATCAGGTCCGGTATGGCATCATATACCGAACCGCAACTGTGTAAGATAATCTTCGCTTCCGGCCGCAGGTGTTTCCTGATATTCCTGATGATTTCTGCGGTATATGGCTTGACGAACTTTACGTAGTCATCAGGGGACATGAAAAGCCCGGTCTGAGTGCCGAGGTCGTCATGGATATTCACCCCATCCAGGTACTGGCCGATGCCGCTAAATAATTGCTCATGGACGGCGGTGCCGATTTCAAGAAGTTTCCTCGATAGCTGGTGGTAGAATTCCGGGTCCAGTTTCATATCCATAAGCCATTTATCCATGCCGCTTAATAAAGCATAGCCGAGAAAAGGCAACATCGTGGAAATACACCTGCCCACCACGAAATAGTCCGTTTCTTCATGCAGATATTTTGCCCTTTCCACCACCCCGTCCATGATGTCGACCGAAGGGTCAGGCCAGGGGTAATTGTCGATGTCCTGCTTGGTGGTCATATGCCGCATGGGGAAGTCGAATGGCTCATCGTACAGGCCAATTTTCCTTATCCTCATGCCGCAGAACCACGGCCAGGTTTTTGAACCATCAGGTTCAATGACGGCTCGCGGGGCATTACACGCGACCGTGTTCATATCGGAGTGCAGTCTTTGCACCACTCGCTGGTCGATATTGGTAGGTTGAGTGAATACATCAGATATTTGAATCGGCTCAGCGTCCGTTAATCCCATATACTCGTAAAGTTGTGAGCAAACCTTTCCGTCTGGTGGACACTCGGTGATGAAAGTGCCCGACCCGCCGCCAAAGCATATGGGTACTCTATCGGGTTCCCTGTGGTTAGCCGCGGCGTATACTCTTTCCCGTGAATTCATAATAGCCCCTCCCGCGATTTTGTCTGGTTATTCATTCGGAAATATAGGCTTGTAATCCTTAACTTCGACTATAAATTGTTCCTGCGTCTCTAAATCAAGGGCGCTGGCCCTTTCGGCGGCGTCGATTACCAGGGGCCAGAGTCGCAGGTCGGCCGGCAGGGCGGCGGTGGTAATACCCTGGCTCAGCGCATACCAGAGGCTCTTATCAATTTCCGTTTGCCCCTCAAAAGG
>JABMRL010000145.1 GCA_013202615.1 Dehalococcoidia bacterium | reverse complement strand
ATCACAGGGGGTAAGACCACAAGTAGACTACTTGTTTGATAGGCGGTAGGTGTAAGGGTAGTAATACTCTTAGCTTAACCGTACTAATGGTCGAGGGCTTGACCTGCTTCAGAGTTGATATTAGTTTTTAATAAAGTTAAAAGGAACCCAAGTCTTAAGGCCGGGGTTCTTTAATGGGATAGCAGGAAAATCGTGGTTTAGAATTTAGGAGGTGTCCAAGTGTTAAGTTACTGGTTTGGCCATGCTCATTTGGTTAGCGCTGATCCCTTGAAAGCAGCTGAATTTTATGAAAGAATGTTTAACGCTAAGAGGGATAATGTTAGAGAGCTTGGAGCGGGACGTGTTAGTGTGGGGCTTGACATCAAAGGTATCAGACTTATGATCATGAATGCTAGAGATGAAAGCCAAAGCGCTGAGGATTCTCCCAAGAAGCGCTATGGACTGGAACATTTCGGACTGTATACCGATAACCTGGACGCCGCGGTGGCAGACCTCAAGGCAAAAGGGGTGAGGTTTGTTGATGAGATAAGTGTGGGGTCTTCTGGGGCTAAGATAGCCTTTCTGATGGCTCCAGATAATGTGCTGATTGAGCTGGTAGAAAGAAGCAGCTAACCTTACTCGAGCCTTAGCCGAGAGTGAAGGTAGTGAAATAGAGAAGTGGGCATAGAGTTATAGCCCTTAGCCCTTATGTGCGGGCTTAAGAAGTTACTTTGGTACTGTAACTGGCTTACTTTAACAAAATAGCAAACCTGTTTTAATTATGTAGAGTTGTTTAAAGCTTCCTGGTGGTTAGAGCGAGGTGGTAGTACCCGTTCCCATCCCGAACACGGAAGTGAAACGCCCCAGCGCAGACGATACTGAGGGGTCACCCCCTTGTGGAAAATATGCCATTGCCAGGAGGCTTCTTGACCTTCGTTCGAGGTTACTTTACACTATAAATTAAATAATGGTGAGCAGTATATCTAGGGAGAAAAATGTCAAGCAGATTTGAGAAGTTCTCCGAGCGGGCACGCCGAGTGCTGACCATCGCCCAGGAAGAAGCTCGCCAGATGAACCATACTTCTATTGGCACGAAGCACATTCTTCTTGGCCTGTTGCGAGAGGAGGAGGGCGTCGCCGCCAAAATACTGACCAACCTTGGTGTCAGTCTGAATAAAATACGGACGGCGGTGGAATTCAACAGCGACCGTGGCGAAAAGCCGGGTACCGGTGAAACCGGGCTCACACCTCGCGCCAAGCGTGTTATTGAACTGGCCATTGATGAAGCACGACAGCTCAGCCACAATTATATCGGTACGGAACACCTCCTGCTGGGTTTGCTGCGTGAGGGCGAAGGAGTTGCCGCCGGCGTACTTAACAGCCTCGGGGTTACTCTGGAGCGAGCTCGTTCCGAAACGGCGCAGGTCCTCAGCCAGGGCGTGCCCCGTTCCAAAGCTGGCCGTGGGGCAAGCCGGACCCCAGCTCTCGACCAGCTTGGCGTTGACCTGACCGCCGCTGCCCGCGCTGGTAAACTCGATCCGGTTATCGGACGGGTGAAGGAAATCGAGCGGGTTATCCAGATACTCAGCCGCCGTACCAAGAACAATCCCGCGCTTATCGGTGAGCCGGGCGTTGGCAAGACAGCCATCGTGGAAGGCCTGGCGCACCGCATCGTTGCCGGCGATGTCCCCGAAACACTGGAGGAGCGCCGACTCGTCGCCCTGGATATGGGGTCGCTCGTCGCCGGGACAAAATACCGCGGCGAATTCGAAGAGCGAGTCAAGAAAATCATCGAGGAAGTAAAAACCTCGGGCAACTGCGTGCTTTTCATTGACGAATTTCATACTATGGTGGGTGCCGGCGCCGCCGAGGGAGCCGTTGACGCGGCCAATATCCTCAAACCTTCGCTGTCGCGCGGTGAGCTGCAATGCATTGGCGCCACCACCCTGGATGATTACCGCAAATATGTGGAGCGCGATGCCGCCCTGGAACGCCGCTTTCAGCCGGTGAAGGTGGAAGAACCCACCGTTGAAGAGACCCTTGACATTCTGCGCGGTATAAAAGGGCGCTACGAAGACCACCATCACTTAACAATCAGCGATGAGGCGCTGCACTCTGCATCCACGCTCGCCGCCAGATACATACCTGACCGCTTCCTGCCTGATAAAGCCATTGACCTGATTGATGAAGCGTCCTCCCGGGTAAGGATAAAGCACTATACCATGCCTGCCCCACTCAAGGAGACCAAGCAGCTTGCGGATACCAAGCGCAAGGATAAGGATACCGCCCTGGCGGCGCAGGAGTACGACCGGGCTGCCGAACTCAGGGAAGAAGAACTGCAGCTTGATGATAAAGCACGTGCCCTCGAAAAGGAATGGCGGGCGGAGCAAACGCAGGACCAACCGGTAGTGACCGCGGAAAACATCGCTGAAGTGGTTGGCATGTGGACGGGCATACCCGTGGTACAGCTGGGTGGTGATGAAACGAACCGCCTGTTAAATATGGAAGAGGTGATGCACCAGCGCATCATCGGGCAGGACGAGGCGATTAATACCATTGCCAAAGCCATCAGGAGAGCCCGGGCCGGACTGAAAGACCCGAGACGGCCGATAGGGAACTTCATTTTCCTCGGGCCGACCGGCGTGGGCAAAACGGAGCTGGTCCGTGCTCTGGCCGAATTCATGTTCGGCAGCGAGAACACGCTCATCCGTCTGGATATGTCCGAGTTCATGGAGAAGTTTGCCGTCTCCCGACTGGTTGGCGCTCCTCCCGGCTACGTTGGCTACGAAGAAGGCGGACAGCTGACCGAGGCAGTCAGGCGCAAATCATACTGCTGCATCCTTCTTGACGAGATTGAAAAGGCGCATCCGGATGTATTCAACCTGCTGCTCCAGATTTTTGATGACGGCCACCTGACCGATGCCAAGGGCCGCCGGGTTGATTTCCGCAACAGCATTATTGTCATGACCAGCAACGTTGGCGCCGAGATGATACGGAAAGGTACGGTGCTTGGCTTCACGTCCGGCTCGAACGAGGCAAAGACGCGCGAGCAGGCCTACGACAAAATGAAGGAAAACCTGCTTAACGAGATGAAGAAGACCTTCCGCCCCGAGTTTCTCAACCGGGTTGACGGGGTCGTGGTCTTCCACTCTCTGAGCAGGGAGCAGATACGCCAGATTGTCGACCTTATGCTGACCTCGGTAACCCAGCAGCTTAAGGAGAAAAATATTGCCCTGGAAGTTACCGACGCGGCCAAGGACTTCCTCGGGGAAAAAGGTTACGACGAGGTCTACGGTGCCCGGCCGCTGCGGCGTGCCATTCAGGACATGGTTGAGGACAAGCTCTCTGAAGACCTGCTCCGCGGCAATTTCCAGTCCGGTGATTCCGTAATCGTCGACCTGGAAGAGGACCAGATTGTGGTGCGTCCCGTTACTGCGGTGGGCGCTTTAATGGGAGAAGAAAATTAATGCACCATAACTCAAGCACCCGATTTTTCAGCGAGGGCGGTGGACGCAAGACGAGGTTTCCCATCCGCCCTTTTTAGTTTGTCAATTTTAAGAAAGGAACTCAAAATGGCACAGGAAAACGTACAGGTTCCCATCACCGGTAAAATCATCAGCGTGGACGTTAAAGAAGGAGACATCATCGCAGAAGGTGACATCATCTGCATACTGGAGTCGATGAAGATGGAAAACCCGATTCTGGCCCCGGTGGCGGGCACGGTTGCCAAGGTGGGAATAACCGCCGACCAGACAGTGAAACCCGGCGATACCATCGTCGTTATTGAATACGAGTAAGGTTACATGGTTCTGAATTCATTAATCTTTGCCTTTATTGCCTATGGCATCATGATGGTCATTGCGCTTTTCGTGGCAGCCATCATCAAGGGTATTGCTCTCGTTGTCCAGAGAGGAGGGAAACCCGCCGCTGCCGATAAACAGAAAGGTAGCAGCGGTTAATACCGATGCAGGTTCTGCAGTTATTCCAGGGGCTTTATACTTTTTTCTTGAATGAACCGGCCATCGCCGGCGGCCGGGTGCTCCTTATCGCGCTCGGTTTTCTGTTCGCTTATCTTTCCTACAAGAAGATTTTAGAGCCCCTTATCATGCTTCCCATGGGCATCGGCATGCTGGCGGTGAACGGCGGCCTGATGATGTTCGAGGCCGGGCAGATGGGCAATCTCTTCATCAACCCTCTCGCCGGTAATGTAGAGGAGCTCATGTATTACCTGCAGATAGACTTCCTGCAGCCGATTTACACCTTTACCTTCAGCAACGGCCTGATTGCCTGCCTTGTTTTCATGGGTATCGGCGCCATCACCGATATTGATATACTGCTGGCCAAGCCTTATATGAGCTTCTTTCTGGCCATCTGTGCCGAGCTCGGTACGATAATCACTCTGCCCATCGCTATGGCGATGGGCTTGCTGCCCAATGAAGCGGCTGCCATCGCCCTCGTTGGCGGTGCCGATGGCCCGATGGTGCTCTACGGCTCGATTATGCTGGCCCGGGACATGTTTGTTCCCATCACGGTGGTGGCCTATGTTTATCTCGGCGTCTGCTATGCCGGCTATCCGTTACTGGTTAAAATCATCCCCAGAAGACTGAGGGCGATTGAGATGGACTGGCGCACCATACCTCGGGTTTCTCCCGGAGCGAAATTCGCTTTCGCCGTCATCGCCTGCGCCTTCCTCTGCACCCTCTTTCCGGTGGCGGCTCCGCTTTTCGCTTCCTTTTTCGTCGGCCTGGCCGTCAAGGAGGCGGGCGTTTTGCGATTCGTTGAATTCCTCTCCGGCCCATTGCTGTACGGCGCCACCTTCTTCCTTGGCTTCACGCTGGGCGCTCTCCTCGGCGTTGACATCATCCTGAATCCCAAGGTACTGATTCTGCTCGTCCTGGGCATCATTGCCCTCACGCTTTCAGGCCTGGGCGGTATCGCCGGCGGCCTTATCTACAGCAGATTTTCCAAAGAGCCGTTCAATCCACTGATCGGCATCGCCGCCGTTTCCTGCTTGCCGACCACGGCCAAAGTAGCCCAGAAATGCGCCGCCGCGGTCAATAAAAAAGCCATGATTCTGCCCTTTGCCATGGGGCCGTGCGTGGCCGGCGTTATCACCACTGCCATCCTCACCGGCGTT
>JABMRL010000144.1 GCA_013202615.1 Dehalococcoidia bacterium | reverse complement strand
TCAGCAATAACCTCTTAGTTCACATTCTATCCCTAGCCATCGCATTTATCAATGTGAAATGTCTTAGATTTTAGCCCTAACTGGAATTTTTCTACGAGACAAACTAACGGTCGCTAGGTTCAAGTAAAAACCAATGCCTGGGGGGATACCCTCCCTACCCATAGCGGTAAGACTACGAAGGGAAAGGATTCCATCACTCAGACACATAACACCCCTAGATATCGATTGTAGTGCGTCTTTGCTAGGATACTAACCCCTTGTCCTGTTGTGAACAACTAGCCTTGTCTTGATGCTTACCAGTTTAGCTACGACCAACGGATTGCTAGTCCACTATGGAGCTATAGAGCTTCAAGCTATCCTCAAACTTGACTGACCTTGTATATCTCTCCACCATTTGAATAGATTCCCATCTACCAAGCCTCTTGATATGTAGTGAATCCACTCCTCTCTTTGCTAATATGCTGGCGAACGTTCTCCTAAAGGTGTGCGGATTACATGGTAAGCCAGTCTTGATTTTAAGTTGTTGCAACATCTCCACTATTCCCCATGTATGCAAATCCCATAGCCTACCATTGACTTCGTGTTGAGATAGCCAGTCTAGCAATAGTAATTCTGTCCTCTCTCCGAATGGAGCTAATCCTTCCTTGTTACCTTTACAATTGACCTTGATAAGCCTGTTATTCCAATCTATGTTATCGGGATTGATGCTGGCTAACTCTGACAACCTGAGTCCCGAATCAGCAAAGAGAGATATTATAGCCTTGTCTCTGACACACCCTGCTTGTTCAATCAAGTAGTTTAATTGCTCTTGACTTAGGCTAGGTAGTATCCTCTTTCCCACCTTTGGAGCATCAACAATGAGGATAGGGTTGTCATTAGGATTCAGGCTATATCCAGATTTAGGAGAGTAGAGCCAGTTGTAGAATGTCTTTAGCACCCTATAGTAGGCATGCTTACCACCACCTGAGCATTGGAGAGAGTCTAAGAATTGTGTAACATCCTGACCAGTGACATCCAAACCGATTACTTGATGAGCAAGATTTAGATAACCTTTATAGAAGTCAATGGTCTTGGGGGATAAACCTTGTCTTCGAGACTTGAGGAAAGTGGTAAGCAAAATGGTAAGCAAGTGGTAAGCATTTCTTGGCGGGAGCGTATGGGAGTCGAACCCACCGAAGACGCTTCTAACGCCCCCCAACGGATTTGAAGTCCGCAAAGCCCACCGGGACTCATCCGCTCCCGACCAGTCAATCAGTATAGCGCACAGGCTGTTTTAGTGCAATCATTTTATTGAGGGCTTGAGTACAAGGCGGAACTCATCGCCTGTTTCCTCAATCTCCACGGAATAGTTCTGGCTCTTCGCCAGACGGGAAACGTTCTCTTTAGAAACCGCGGTCTCCACCAGCACCGTTAGTGGTTCCTTCGGGTTTTGTTCAATCGCTTTCTTGGTCATGACCACCGGTATCGGGCAGGAAAAACCACGGGCATCAACCTCAATCATTACTATTTTCTCCTTTCGGATAGCATACTCCACTCCACTGGCAGAGATGTTCCCGGAACACCTGGGGGAAGTGGTGGATGATTTCCCTGACCCTGGTCGCCGGGGTTGCTCTGGCATACTTCCCCGCCATGCGGTTGGCTCTGGCGGCGATTATCGCTGCCTCGTGCGGCTCAAGACCGGCGCAGAGCAAAGCCGCTGCCAGGCCGGTGATGGTATCACCGGTGCCGCCGATGGCTTCCAGCGCGGGGATATCGGGCTCATTGACGTGGGCGATAATTTTACCTTCCCGTGCTATGTGGTCGATGGAGCCTTTGACCAGCAGAACTTCGGCTGCGCTCTTTTGCTGATAGGCCTCCGCCACGAGCTGCGGTGTCCGGGCGGTATCGGTGTCAAAAAGGTGGTGGCTGATGTAGGCAGGGTGGGTGGCATTGGGGTCAGCAAGGAATGCCATCTCGGTGGCATCAGGGGTAAAGATGTCAAACTCTCCAGCTAAACCGGCCGCTTTCGCGGCGTACATTGAAGCGGCGTCGGCAATAAGGCGCGGCCGACGGGCACACTTTTCCAGGGCAGAACAGAGACCTCGGGTCAAACCCATGTTGGGCAGGCAGTAGTGCAGGGCGAGTACATTCAGCGGCAGCCTGGCCGTGTTTTCAATTAGATACTGGTACATGGTGTTGCTGCCGTTACCACGGCCGTCGTCACCGACCACAAGAGCATACGGCGCCTCCAGGCCGAGATATTCTGTTGTCGCCAGCGCACTGCCAATCATGGTGCCGGTGCCCTGTGTGCAGGGAATATGCTGGGAATCGACCGACAATGAATCACCGTCACGGCTGACCTGACCCATGGTCAGCGGCAGGCCTTTAATCGGAACTGTTCCGGCAATTAGCAGCATATCATTTATCCTCCTGTGCCATTTCAATCGCCCTCTCCAGAGCCCGGTCTAGCATCAGGGCGCACAAGGTATAGCCGGTATCTCTGGGACGGGACGCTTCCTCTAGCCTTTCGCCGAGCAATTCAAGGTGCATCACCGGAATATCCGGGCAGCCACCGCCGGAGGTATTCACGATAATCCCGCTCTCCTTTTCAAAGGTCAGCTTCATGTTGCCGGCCTTGACCATCAGCCATCGGCCGAAATCGGTAACCGTGACGATTTCCAGGAGCGCTGCGGTGGCGATGTTCAGTGGCGAAATGCTGACGTAGGCGACGTCGCTCTGCTTCAATGTCCTTTCAATGCCGGGCAGTTCCACCAGGTTTATGGCCACGGCCAGGTCGCAACCCTTGCGCAGTTCCGGTGGCGGGGCCACCAGCTTGATGGTGTAACCGGCGGCCTTGAGCACTTTTTCTGCCTTCATTGCCTCTTGCACTTCATCGAAGAGCACTACCCCCTCGCCTTCAAACTGTGCTTTCTGCTTTCTCTTTAAAAATGCCATTGATTTTCCTCACACTCTCCTTTCACTCATCAGGAAGCCGATGAGTATGCAGAAAGCCCAGCCGATGATAACCGCTGCCGGTCCCCAGGTGCCAACGCCCTGTGGGCTTGAGGCGAGGAGGAAATTGTGGGCTATGGCTGCTCCCGCCAGGTAGCCCATCACGGTTATCGCGGCGTCGGTGTCGCCCTCACCGGAGAGCACCAGGTTACGCAGCGGGCAGCCGCCGAGCTGCGTGGCGGCAACCCCAAGCAGCCCCATGCCGAAGAAGTTCCAGAGGTGGTTATCGTGGGCTACCGGCTGCTCGGTGAAGCCCCATTGATAGATGCCACCGGCACCGAAGTTGCCCACCGCGTAGTTGGTGATAAGCGCGGCAATGAAGAAAGCGGCAATGCCGCTGAAGAGGTATAAGTCCCTGACCAGGAAAATATCGCGCCAGGCACCAACGGAGCACAGCCTTGTCCGCTGTGCCATGAAGCCCACCAGCAGCCCAATGCCAAGACCCAGTGCCAGCGGGACGTACATGGCACCCGGCCCCTTCTCGCTGTAGCTGATGAAATCCGGACTGAAGATGGCGAAGAGCAGCAGACCGACCATCATGGCAGGCAATATCCAGCCTGCTGCCTGATGCATTTTCCCGGCCCTGCCCAGGTTGAAGCCACGTTTCAGGAAGAAGACGCCGACCAGAATGCCGAAGACCATGCCCACCAGCGCGGTGATGGCATTGAGGTCGCCACCGGCCAGTCTGAGCAGCATGCGGATGGGGCAGCCCAGGAAAACGAGGGCGCCAATCATAACCAGCGCACCCAGGACAAAGCGGGTTATTGGTGAAGCACCGCCCCTCGGTCGCCACTCGCGGAAAACGAAGGCGGTGATAAGAGCGCCGAGGGTAAACCCCATGATTTCGGGGCGGAGGTACTGTACTACGGAAGCCTGATGAAGGTTGAGAGCACCGGAGATGTCACGCAGGAAGCAGGCAACGCATATGCCCATGTTGGGCGGGTTGCCCCAGTTGACCATCAGTGCCCCGAGGGCGCCAAAGATGAGCCCGGCGAGGATGATCCGAGTTCTCGGCGTGAATAATCGTCGCATATAAACCTCCATGCGTATTATTATTTAACTGCCTGAACTGACAGGCAATGCTGGTGGAGAGAGACCCTCTCTCCTTGAATACGCATCAAGTTCGCCTAATCACTCTGATCACCCCCTTTCCGCAGCAGGGCGCTTCTCACCCTGTACTTGAGTCCGGAGTTACTATCCCTGACTCATCTGCTGTTGTTCTGGACGCGAAGTTGAACAATTATAACATCTGTAACCGCACCAGTAAATGTGCCCGGCTCAGGTGGCGGCTTCTATCGGCGGCTTTTTGTAAACGAGCCTGGCCAGCC
>JABMRL010000022.1 GCA_013202615.1 Dehalococcoidia bacterium | reverse complement strand
GAGGTCACCATGGTGATGACAATCTCTGAATTTTCGGCCACCTCACGCGGGGAACCGGCTGCCCTGGCGCCGGCTTTGACCAGTTCCTGAACCGGCTCGGGCCTGATGTCATGGACGGTCAGCGGGTAGCCTGCCCTGGCCAGGTTCAAAGCCATCCCTTTACCCATATTGCCCAGTCCGATAAAACCGAGTTTTTTCATCATTTCTCCTTTGATATATAAAATGGGCGAGTCACAGTCTATTTCTTCTTGACCGACTCTCTAACCGCCTGGGCGATGTCCCTGGCGGATATTTTATATTCCTCTTTCAGTTCCGGCACGGTACCCGATTGGCCGAAGCGGTCCCGGATGCCGACCCGTTTTACCGTCGCCGGTGCGTTCTCCGCCACTATCTCGGCTACGGCCCCGCCCAGGCCACCGATAATGCTGCTGTCTTCCACGGTGACGATGGCGCCGGTCTCTTTCGCAGCCTTGATTATCGCCTCTTCATCAATCGGCTTGAGGGTGTGCATGTCCAGCAGACGTATCTTGATACCTTCTTTCGCCAGCGTATCGGCGGCTTCCAGTGCGTCGGAGAGCATTATGCCGGTGGAGATAATCGTGGCATCGCTGCCATCGGTCAGCGTCACTGCCTTCCCCAGCTCAAACGGGAAGTCATCGCGGTATACAGTCGGCACGGGGGGGAAGGAAATGCGCAGGGCAGCCGGTCCAACGTGCTCGACAAGGGCGCGGGTCATTTTCTTCGTCGATACGGGGTCGGCGGGCGAAACGAGCACCATGTTGGGGATGACACGCAGGGCGGCGATTTCCTCTATCATCTGGTGCGACCCACCCATGAAAGGCCAGAGCATGCCGGAGTTACAGAGGACGATTTTAACATTTAGCTTATCAAAGGCAACGTTTTGCCGTATCTGGTTGTACGCCCGACCAACGGCAAAGATGCTGTGGCAGTGGGTGAACGGCAGGTAGCCACCCCCCGCCATACCGGCAGCGGTGGTAATGAGGTTTGCCTCGGCAATGCCGACATCGTAGACCCGGTCAGGGTGCTCTTTCTCTAGCTGGTCGCCTGCGGCACCGTGGGGAAAATCGCCGTACAGGAGCACTATCTTATCGTTTCCCTGGGACAGCTCCACCATTTCCTCGTGGTAAGCCTGGTACATGGCTTTCACCTCACCCAGTGGTTCCAGCACATAATTCAGTTTCATTTTTCACTCCCTTATGGTCTTTTTGTTACCGGCGCGGGGCCGCTTATTTGAGCGCCTTCATTGCCTCGGCGTACATTTCGTCGGAAATATTGCCGAAGTGCAGGTTCTTGTGCTCGAAAGAGGGCACTCCCTTGCATTTGATGGTATGGGCGATGATGGCGTGTGGCTTGCCCTTGGCCTTGTCCGCGTTTTCCAGAGCGGTGAGGATGGCTTCGAAGTCGTGGCCGTCAATCTCGATGGTGTCCCACCCGAACGCTTTCCATTTATCCACCCACGGCATCATGTTTAGCCTTTCCTCAACCGTGCCTCCGGACTGGAATTTATTATGGTCGAGGATGGCGACGAGGTTGTCCGCTTTATAATGGAGCGCCGCCATGACTGCTTCCCATATCTGTCCTTCATTGCTCTCTCCGTCCCCGATGATGCAGAAGACGCGGTAGCGGGGGACGGCGCGGCCGGACGAATCCCTGGGGGCATCGATGCGGGCCGCCAGCGCCTGACCCAGGGCGAAAGATAGTCCCTCACCCAGCGAGCCGCCGGAATATTCGACGCCGGGCACAATCCGCTCCGTATGTGCCTGCAGGGTGGCTCCCATCTGGCCATAGGACCGGTACAGCTCTTTCGAAAAGTAGCCGGCCTCACCGAGGGCGGCATAGACTGTCTCACAGCAATGGGCTTTGGAGACGATGAGCCGGTCCCTCTCCGCCATTTCCTGGTTTTTGGGGTCGTGTTTCATGTGGTGGAACACCAGCGCGGTGATAATATCCGCCTGTGAAAATGAGCCGCCTATCCACCCCAGCTTGCCGGCCCTAATCATTTCCACGGCATCTCTACGGATAATCTTGGCCGTTTCCGCCAGTTTCTGAATCAGCTTTTCATCATGGGCCATAGCTTCAATACCTCCTGTAGTTTGCTAGATATATATTATACGGACGGCACCATTGGCGCAAATCATATTGTTTCTATATCAAAATAAAAGGGGAAGGTGCCAAATATCATTTGTCAGTTCCTTCCCCTTCCATAGCGCTTGATTCAATCATCGCAGGATACTGTGAATATTGTCTGCGCTGCCAATCGGGCCGGCTATTACAGTATCTCGTTTATCGTTTTTATCAGTTTTTCCTCGTTGGGAATCCAGTAATCTTCCAGGACCACCCCGTAAGGTACCGGCGTATCCGGTGCGTTAACCCGCTTAATCGGGGCATCAAGGTAGTCGAATCCTTCATCGGCCACGATGGCCGCCACCTGGCCGGCAAAGCTGCCCGTTTCACATTCTTCCGTGAAACAGACCAGGCGGCCTGTCTTCTTCACCGATTTCAGTACCGTCTCCTT
>JABMRL010000143.1 GCA_013202615.1 Dehalococcoidia bacterium | reverse complement strand
GGTCCAGAGGGAGGAAGAAGTTCTCTTCTGCCAGCTGTTTCTGCGGCTCATCGTTGACTATGCCTGCCTGTACCTGCACGGTGAAATTGCCGGCATCAAGCTCGACAACCTGGTTCATATTTTTCAGACAGAGCACGGTGTCGGCTGCATTAAGGCATGGCCCGCTCTCCTGCCTGGAGCCACCTCCCCATGGGACGAGTGTTGTCCGGGATTCATTAGCGGCTCTGACGATATTGGCTACCTGCTCGGTTGTAGCCGGGTAGGTGACGGCCTGAGGTGTGAGCCCATCAACCGTATAGGGCGCAGTTTCCTTTTCACCGGTCAGTACATTCTTGGCGCCGACTATCTCGCCGAGTTTTTGATGGAAAGCCTGCCCGGCTTGTGAAGAGTCTTTATTCATCAGTGTGTTGCCACTCCCTTTATCGGCTGCGGCGTTTCTGTCTTCGGTGGGAACATCTTCCCCGGGTTAAAAATGTCATCGGGGTCAAAAACGTGCTTCACTTTGCGCATGGCCGCGATATCCGACGGGTCAAACATGGAACGCATGGCGCCCATTTTCTCCAGACCGATGCCGTGCTCACCGGATATGGTGCCGCCCATGGCGATACAGGCATCAAGGGTGTCCTCACTGGCCTTTTTCGCCGCTTTCTCTTCCTCTGGATTATTGACATCAAACAGAATCAGAGGATGGAGGTTACCATCACCGGCATGGGCCACATTAACGATAAGCACTTTATGTTTCTCAGCGATTTCGCCTACTTTACGAAGGGCTTCTGGCAGCTTATTCCTGGGGACGGTACCGTCGCATACTATGTAAGGAGGGCAGATTCTGGCCACCGAGCCGAAAGCGCCACGGCGGCCTGCCCAGAGCGCGTCGCGTTCCGCATTGCTCTGGGCGATGCGCAGTTCACGCACTTTATTTTTCCGGCATATCTCTGATATTTCCTGAACCTGCTTTTCCAGCGTGTCAGCCAGCCCGGCGACTTCAATAAGAAGGATACCGGCGGCATCGGTGGGGTAGCCGGCGTTAACACTCTGTTCGATTACCTGGCACATTTTCTGGTCGAGAAGTTCCATGGCGCCGGGAATGATGCCGGCGCTGATGATGTCGGATACGGCCTGGCCGCTGTCTTCGAGGTGGTCGAAGATGGCCAGCATGGTCCGTGATGCTTCCGGTTTGGGAATGATGTGCAGGATTAGCTTGGTGGCTAGGCCCAGCATTCCTTCTGACCCGATGAACAGGCCTCTCAAATCGTAGCCGGGATAATCTTCGACGTAATCGCCGGTGTTAATCACCTCGCCGTCGGCGAGGACAATCTCCATACCGCATACGTATTTGGAAGTCACCCCGTAGCGAAGGCACATCGGTCCGCCGGCATTCTCACCGATGTTGCCGCCCAGTGTAGAGCTTTTCTGGCTGGCCGGGTCGGGCGGATAAAAATAACCGAGCGGCGCCAGGGCGTTCTGTAAATCAAGGTTGACCACCCCGGGCTCAACCACCGCCCTGCGGTTGGCAGTATTTATCTCAAGGATGCGGTTCATGCGGCTGGTCTCAAGAATAATGCCGCCTTTGACCGGGATGGTGCCGCCGGACAGATTGGTGCCGGCACCGCGGGGCACCGCCGGTATCTTTTCCCGATGGGCCAGCTTCATTATCTCCTGGACTTCTGCCGTGCTGTGCGGAAAGACGATGACATCTGGAAGTTCCTGCCTCATCGTGGCATCGTAGGAATAGGAGATAAGGTCTTTAAGGTCGGCCAGTACATTCTCTTTGCCGACTATCTTGGTTAAATCCTTGATAAGGTTCTTTGCCATCAAGTTACACTCTTTCTCCTTCCCGTACGCACTATGGAATGGCGCGGTCAGTAATATTGCGATTTGGCAGGGTCATTCCCGGTAAGTCAGCTACAGCCTGGCCCATGCCTCCATAAGAGTACGTTTGGCGTTGGCCACCACCACATCCGGGCTTTGCCCCGGCAGTGGTTTGACCTCGAAGGCAGCAACGTTCTGTTTCCCCTCGCCTATGTACCCGATTTCCATCAGGGCTTTTAAGAACAACCTTACTTCTTCAACATCGTTTTCACCCACGGCGAGCCCAAACGGGGGATGTTTATCTCCGTAGGCCGGGTGGTTCTTATCTTTCAGTATGCAGCTGCCGATATGTACATGTGTCAGGTGGTCTTTAGCCAATTTAACCGCGTAGTCAGACGTCTCTTTAAGCAATGGCAGGTGACTCAAATCTATCATCAAGCCGAAGTTGGGGTAATGCCGTTTCACCTCTCTGGCTACATCAACCGCCTCTGGCGTGGGGCCGATAAGGCGTTTCTTATCATAATCACGGTCAAATATCTCCATGGTGATGCCAAGGCCGCCCTTGCTCTGCGCGTAGCTGCATATCTGGGAGAGCGAGTCGGCCAGCAGTTCTTTCGCCTGGCTGTATTTCTCCTTGGCTGGCGCCGGACCGCTGAGCACGGCAAGCTGCCTGGCACCCAGCTGGTATGCCTCATCCACGCCACCTTTGATTATCGAGATGGCGGCATCACGCTGTTGTGGCACCAAGCTGTTGAGGTCCAGTTTGTTATTCAGCAGCAGCGGCTGACCAACGTAGCCGACAACGAGGTGGCTTGCCTCGAGTATCTGCTTCACCTCATCCCTGATATCTTCAGGTGTTGAAGCAATCTCAATGGCGCCGAAAAACGCGTCCTCGGCAATCTTCCGGATGGACTCAACCGTATCCGTCTCCGGGTAGGCCATAAGCTGCACGATACCGACCTTCATATAAGAATGCAAATTGTCTTTCACGTCTGTGACTCCTTTCGGGGATTTGCTGGCATTAAGTGAGGGATGATACCAGTGTGAGCAGTGAACTGGTGTGCGATTACGGTGGACTGGCTAAAAGTACGGCGGTTAGGTTCAATAGCTCTCTTAATGATAGCGGGATTGACTGAAATACCATCTCCCGATTTCTGGCTGGTGGCTTCTGTTTCTGACACCCTGCTCATACGCTACCTCTGTGGCACTGTTGCAACGGGGGCGTTCACCCCAAAATATAGCACAGCACCCAGATTGCGTC